>VBKX01000470.1 GCA_005879435.1 Deltaproteobacteria bacterium | reverse complement strand
ATGGTCGTGCCCTTTCGTGCCCGCCGAAGCGGGCTTGCCGACGCCATTGACAACGACGAGACCGTTTTCGGAGCGCGCACAAACTCCGATTCTCGTCATCGGCAGATGTAAGCGTTGTGCGAGATCATGAATACGTCCCCGATGGCGCGCTCGGGCACAGAATAGCAGTTCGTAATCCTCGCCGCCGCTCAGAGCATAGCGAGTTCCAACTTTGCTCGCGAACGCTTGGTACGCCGGCGAAAGAGGCAGGCGCTCTTCCCAGATCGTCGCGCCGGTGCCGCTGGCGCGGCAGATATGTCCCAAGTCTTGCATCAGCCCGTCGCTGACATCGATCATTGCCGTCGCGAGGCGATTTTTCGCGAGCTCCGCGCCAGCATTGAGTCTGGGCGTCGGTCGGTGGTGTCGCGCAAGCAACTTTGCAAGCAATGGCCGTTTTTTCCCGGTCATTCGTTGTTGCAGCATGAAAAGTCCGAGACCTGAGTCGCCCACTGTTCCCGTGATGTAAATATCATCGCCGGCTTTGGCGCCGCTGCGCCGGACTGGCCGATAGGCTGCATGACCGATGACGCAGATTGAGACGATTAACGCCTTCGCGACATTCGTATCGCCTCCAACCAATGCGACGCCGGTCTTTGTCGCCAGCGCTGCGAAGCCGCGGTAAAAGGCGTCGATCTGTTCGCTATCAAAATTTGCCGGAATGCCGAGCGATAGAATCACATACGCTGGAACGCCGCCCATGGCGGCGATGTCGCTAAGATTGACCGCGAGCGCTTTGTGGCCGAGGTCAAATAGGGAAGTCCAACGCAGCTTGAAATGAACGTTCTCAATTAACAGGTCGGCGGTGACTAGCGACGAGCCTACCCGATTTTCCACCCACGCGGCATCGTCGCCAATGCCGATTCGCACTCCGTGACCGATCGGTGTTCGCTGGCGAATCCTATCGATGAGGCCGAATTCTCCGAGACGGCTAAGTTTCATCGCAGGCGGGTCGAATTTGTCGTCGGGTATGCCGTTCTCCGGTCGCAACCGAGGCGCCGACCGAAGCAAAGTAACGTCTACGGCCGCACGGGTATCGATCTTTCCCGGTGGCGCTTCCGATATGCCCGCCCGCTTGCTTTGGCGACCAACCGCCGCCTTGCAACAATTCTTTTTCGCTGCTCGATCTTGCTTGGTCTAGCGGTGGTTTTGCGCCGGTCCATTAAGGCGGCCGGTAAAACGTCCGACATGTTTTTTGCGATTACCCATTTGAGTTTTCGCCGCAGCGGTTTGGGGATTTCGTCCAGATCCTTTTCATTGCGATCAGGGATGATCAGGGTTTTGATGCCGGCGCGAAAGGCCGCTAAAGATTTCTCTTTCAGCCCGCCGATGGGCAGGACTCTACCACGCAGCGTGATCTCGCCGGTCATCGCCACGTCGCGGCTCACCGGTCGCTTGGTCAATGCCGAAATTAGCGCGGTGGCCATTGTGATGCCGGCTGACGGACCGTCCTTTGGAATCGCGCCGGCGGGAACATGAATATGAATATCGAGCTTTTGATAAAAATCTGCCTCGATGCCCAGCGTTTTGGCATGTGCCCGGGCGTAACTTACCGCCGCCTGGGCAGACTCTTTCATCACTTCGCCAAGTTGCCCCGTAAGGGTTAAATTGCCCCGGCCCCGCGACAACGAGGCTTCGACATAGAGAATCTCACCGCCAGCGCTCGTCCATGCCAGGCCGGTAGCGACGCCAATCTCGTGATGTTCCTGTTCGGCTTCGGGCAAAAATTTTGGCGCGCCGAGAAACAAATGGATATTAGCGCGCGTGATTCGGGTAATCTCGTCTTTTCCTTCGGCGACCTTGCGTGCTACCTTTCGACAGATCGAAGCGATCTCGCGTTCGAGATTACGGAGTCCCGCTTCCTTGGTATATTCCGCCACCACGCGCAGCACGGCATCGTCGGAGATCTCCAATTGCTTGGCTGAAATACCATTGTCGTCCAGTTGGCGCGGGATTAAATACTTGCGCGCGATCGCCAGCTTCTCCTCGTTGGTGTAACCGGAAAGCTGGATGACCTCCATGCGGTCGGCCAAGGCTGCAGGAATCGGATCGAGCATATTCGCCGTGCAGATAAATAGCACGTTGGAAAGATCGAAGGGCAGATTCAGATAATGATCGCTGAACGCATGGTTTTGTTCCGGATCTAAAACTTCCAGCAACGCGGCTGACGGATCGCCGCGAAAATCGGCGCCCACTTTGTCGATCTCATCGAGCATGAAAACCGGGTTGTTCGAGTCTGCTTGTTTGATGCCTTGAATGATCCGGCCCGGCAGTGCGCCGACGTAGGTGCGCCGATGACCGCGTATTTCCGCTTCGTCGCGCACTCCGCCGAGGGAGATTCGCACAAAACTGCGATCCAGCGAGCGGGCGATAGATCTTCCCAACGAAGTCTTGCCGACTCCAGGAGGACCGACAAAGCAAAGGATCGGCCCTTTTATTTTGCGGCGTAATTTATTGACGGCGAGATACTCGAGAATACGCTCTTTAATCTTTTCCAGGTCGTAGTGATCTTCGTCGAGAACCTGTTTGGCCTTTTTGATATTGAGATTGTCCTTGGTTTTCTTGCTCCATGGCAGGTCGACCAGCCAGTCGAGATAGGTACGCACGAGCGATGCTTCGGAGGATTCCGGGTGCATCTGCTCCAGGCGACGTAATTGTTTGTCGGCTTCGCGCTTCACGTCGGTCGGCATTTTAGCTTTTTCGATTTGCTTTTTGAGTTCGCTGATCTCTTCGGCGCGCTCGTCTCCTTCGCCTAGCTCCTGCTGAATTTGCTTCAGCTGCTCGCGCAGATAATAGTCTCGCTGGGTTTTGCTCATTTCTTCCTTGGCCTGGTTCTGGATACGTGCCTGCATCGTCGACAGCTCCAGCTCACGGGTCAAGAGTTCGTTTACTTTTTTTAAACGCTCGATAGGATCGAAGATTTCGAGAATCGTTTGGCTCTCTTCGATTTTTAGTCGCAGATTGGAAGCGACCAGATCGGCTAATACCCCCGGATCACTGATATTGTCAGTAACCATGACGATCTCAGGCGGGAGGTTTTTGAGGTTCAAGATCTGCTCAATCTTTTCCTTGGCGGTGCGCATCAAAGCCTCGACTTCGATGGGCACCTCCGACAATGTCGGCTCGATGACTTTGCGGATTTTAACTTCGAAAAACGGCCGTTCGCGCAGGTAAGTGTCGACTTCGCCTTTGGCGAGACCCTGGACGAGGATCTTGACCCGACCGTCGGCTAATTTCAGCATACGCATGATCGAGGCGATCGTGCCGACCCGATGGATATCTCCCGGGCCAGGATTTTCTTCGGCGGAATTCATCTGCGAGACGAGAAAAATCAAACGATCGCGAGATAGTGCTTCCTCCACCGCGCGGATCGAAATATCGCGCCCGACAAACAGCGGCAGCATCATATACGGATAAATGACAATGTCGCGGATCGGCAGGAGCGGCAGTACATCCGGAATCTCAACCTGGGAATTCTTGTTGTCCGGAGTTTCGGCTTTCCATTCGGCTTCGCTCATGATGACTCCAATCCTCGGAACCAACTTAACCGTAGGGACACCCTGGGTCAACTAAAAATATAGCGCTAGGAAGTATTTTTGGAGAATTTTGACATGGCAGAAAAGATCCGCGAGGGGTGAAGGTATTGGCACCCTCTGGAGGTGATATCGTTATCCGAATAATTCCTTCATCTTGTCGAAGAAGCCTTTCGAAAGCGGATTGACCTCTTCGCCGCCGAGCATGGCAAAATCTTTCAGTAGTTCCTTTTGTTTCCCCGTCAAACGCGTCGGCGTTTCCACGATGACCCGGACATGTTGATCGCCCTGGTGCAATCCCTGGACATCCTTGATTCCTCTTCCCTTCATGCGGAAAACCTTGCCTGACTGCGTGCCGGCAGGGATTTTCATCTTGACCTTGCCTTCGAGCGTAGGCACATCGATTTCCGCTCCCAAGGCGGCTTGCACGAAGCTGATCGGTACATCGCAAATGATGTCGAGGTTGTCACGCAAAAAAATCGGGTGAGATTCCACCTGG
>VBKX01000471.1:886-2990 GCA_005879435.1 Deltaproteobacteria bacterium | reverse complement strand
ATTTAACCCCAAAGCATCGCAAACATTGTCGAAGGAAAAAATCCAGTCGCCGTCCGTCCTTAGGACCCACTGCTCGGTGTCTTCAAAAAGCCTCTTTTTCTTGCCGCTGCGCGAAATCAAATTGTCCTGATAGCAGTTGATCGCGTCTTCCAAGAGCGCCAACATGAGCCTCTTTTCCGGCTCGAAGTGGGTTCTCCTGCGCAGATTTTCAAAGTATTGAGCCGACAACAGCATGTCGGGCTGAAACAACGACGCGATCTTCTCCTCCGCCGTGAGCGCGCTCTGCTCACTATCGTTAATCACACTGGCCATGCGAAGACTCATGCTCCCCCCTCTAATTGACATTGCGACCCATGTAAGGGTCGACCTTGCGCACGATTTCGGTCTTGCTCGCAGCGCCCAGCAGGCGCTCGATTTCCGCACCGTCTTTAAAGAGGATCAGTGTCGGAATCCCGCGAACGTCGTAACGCGCTGTGGTGCGCGGGCTGTCGTCGACATTCAACTTGACAACCCGGCCGCGCTCAGCCCAATCCATCGCGAGCGCTTCAACCGTCGGCGCGAGCGCGCGGCAGGGCGCGCACCACTCGGCCCAAAAATCCACCAATACCGGTTCTTCTGACTGCAAAACCTCCCGCTCGAAATTGTCATCGTTTACTTCACCGATCGCCGTGCTCATCGTCGTTCTCCTCCTTTGATCTCTTCGATGATCGCCCTGATCATGCACCCATCCGCTGTGAGCTCCGTGCCTTGCCGATACATGTTGGCTAAAATGACTCTTCCCGCCTTATCGACATACGATACCTGTTTCAGCACGACCGTGACCTGCTCGCCGCCGCCGACAGCGCGCTGCCAGCATTTTTTCAATTCGGAGACCCAGGGGCCGGTGAGGCTTCCCTCGAGCTCAAGAATGGTCTGCGGACCAACAGCGTGAGTCGTGATTTTCAACATAAGTTAGAAAGAGCCCTCAAAAGAAATTGCCATCGACCAACGGGACAAAGACTCCTTCGAGCTCGTCTTCTCCATCGACGAACGCGCGATCCACGGCCACTCGCTCAATACCGAAGCGATCAAACCAGGCGACGGCGACGAGACTACCGTCGCGGTTGTAGACCTCAAGATAATCCGACGGTCTTTGCGTCGAGGGATCGTCGTAAATGACAGCCAAGCCCAGCTGCGTGCCCTGCTCCATGAGGGGAGACAACAAAACCACGGTCAACGGCCGCTCCGGCATATCGAGCGCGGCTAAATCGATTTTGCCTGCAGAGCCGTTCTCCGCAGCCTTGACGTTCGCGCTGGTTTGCGCCGCAACGAAGATCGCCGCGGCGGCGAACAGTGCAAGTTTTGACCCGGTAAATGAAACTTTTTTCTTAAATGACATACTCGACCCTCCCCCCTCCGATGCTAAATTCTCACTGCCAAATGGTTTGCCGGATAAGCGCCGATTCGCTCGGTAATCGCATCGGCCTACCTTAGCAGTCGGCGCGCTTCGCCGATGACTCTTGATCCCGCGCCCACGCCGCGCAGACCAAATTCAATCGCCGTTGAAACCAGCGTCGCTTCGACACCGTGAATTTGCGCTCGCACAAGCCAAGTCGTTATGACACACAGCAAACCCGCCAAGATTGGTATATCGATCTTCATGACATCTGCCGCCTTTCCAAGCTGTCTCTGTCATTACTTGCTATGGCAACAAAGGTGCCAGACGTCTCGTTTGAAAAAATGGAGCCGCAACTCGTGATAATTTGGCAAGTTACGTCGGTAGAGCGCGCCATTCGTAAACACCCATGCCGAAAGTGCTGTGACGACCTATCGGCACGCGCCGACATACTGGCTTGTCTCACGGGAGCAAAGGCTGATTGTTTGGATCGAAACGGCAGGCGGCAGGTGCCAGCGCTCCGTCTTCGATTAGCCAAGCGCAAAAACTGAGCGAGAAGATGGGCTTGAGGTTGGCGCCAATTAGTCGAGAGAATGTTATTAGCGTACTGTCGCTAACGGGTAAGATTTCGTCGATCAAGACCCGGTTGAATTTCTCCGATTCCTCGAAGGGCGCATTATGCGCCGCCTGCTCGAAACAAACTATTTTTTGCAGGGCGCGGCGATGGCG
>VBKX01000471.1:0-824 GCA_005879435.1 Deltaproteobacteria bacterium | reverse complement strand
GTCGCTGTCATTTTCGCAGCCGTATCTCCATTCCCATAGGTGTTTCTTCAATGGCCAAGTGTTCGAAAGGAGTCTGCGAAACTAAACCGGTGATTTCGTTCTTAAGGTACGCGCGTCGCTTGAGCATGAGCTCAAACGTCCATTTCGTGATGAACGAGTCCCACCAATTCAGGCCGATCGTGTCGACGTATTGATCGATGGTTTCCTTCGGCGCGTCGCGACGCAGATCTATGATCAACGCCGTTCCGTCGCATTTTAGAACCCGATACATTTCATTCAGCGCTCCAGTGGGATTGGAAAAATTCTTAAACGCCGCGCGACAAACGATGAAATCGAATACGTCACTTTCGTACGGCACATGCGCCACGTCACCTTGCTGAAAGTCGACCTCGACAGCCGCGGCTTGAGCTTTTTCTCGCGCAATCTCGACAAAGCTTCTGCTGATATCCAAACCGGAAATTTGATATCGGCCCAGCTTTGCCAGCTCGATCGCCAGGTAACCCGGCCCCGGAGCGACTTCTAGGACCCGACTTGCGTCTGATAAATGTCTCGCTATTTCATGGGCGCATTGTCGGAACTCGCCAAGCGTCTTGGCAGTATTTTTAGCGTACCAACGGGCGACCGGCCCCTCCATCCCGATCCCTTTGTAGCCCTTTGAACGCTTCCGGTTCGCTTCGCTCGTGTCAACGGTATCCATGCATTTACCCTGTCAGCCGATTGGTCGGCTCTCGTTCGCTGCGGCGCTATTTGAGCGTGGTTGACCTTTTGTTGATTCCCTTCCTCATGAGCAGCAATGTCGGTGCCAAACTTACTTCGCAGGGAAT
>VBKX01000469.1:3610-4838 GCA_005879435.1 Deltaproteobacteria bacterium | reverse complement strand
CGTTCACCACGGCGCCGTTGCCGTCGTAGATATGCTTCAACATGACATAAGGATCGAGGGCATAGTTGATGGCTTGGCGCACGAGCTTGTTGTCGAAGGGCTTGAAGGCCACGTTCATGCCCAAGAAATACATCCGAAATCCCACCACCTTTTCTACCCGATTGCGCGGGTGCTTGCCGACCCGCTCGATGTCTTCGATCGGCAGATTGCTGATCACGTCCGCCTGACCCGCGAGCAATCCGGCGACCCGCGCCGCTTCCTCCTTCACCCCTTTCAGAATCACTTCCTTGATTTGCGCCTTCGTGCCCCAGTAATCGTCGTTGCGCCTCAACACCAAACTGCCGCCGCGCTGCCAACTGACATATTTATAGGGGCCGGTGCCGTTGGTGTGGTTGTCGAGCTGATCGCCGGCGTCCTTGGAGACAATAAAACGTGTCTCCAGGCGAGACAGCATAAGGGCATTGGGATTCTTGGTCGTGAGGAGCACGGTATAGTCATCCGGGGTGTCGACTTCGACGTTTTGCACGTTCGATCCCTGCATGCTGCGCTTATCGTTTTGCAATCTGTCGATGGAATAGGCGACGTCCTTCGACGTAAAAGACGCGCCGTTGTGAAAGCGGATGCCTTTCCTAAGGTGAAAAACCCACTTTCTCCCCTGAAACTCCCAGGACTCGGCCAGCACGCCGACATATTCGTTGCGCCCGTAGTCCATCTGGATCAAGGGCTCTATGATGTGCCGCCAAATACCGGTGATGCCGCCGCCGCTATAGCCGTAGGGATGCAGCGAATCCAGACTGACTCCTTGATAGATGACAACGCGATCGTTGGACGCAGCCCAACCCATGCGCGCGACTGATGGTGCGATCAGAGCTCCCAACCCCAGGGCAGCGCCTTGACGCAAGAACCGACGTCGATCTAATGACGGGCTGCGCCTGCGCATGAGATGCCTCCTTAGCATGTGGTGCATTCAGAAAGCGGCCACGGCGGCGAATGTTTCAGTAAACTAATTGGCGTGATAGGTCGACAACTTCGCCGAAATTTACCAGAGCCACTTATATTCACCCACTTAAGTGGTGTCAATAAAATGTCTGGACTCGTGGGATAGTTTAAAACTCTTTCCTCTTTTAAGGCGATGGCGGAGGTGGGTAAAGGTTAACGCAGCGAAATGCGTGCGGCCAAGTCTGCCACAAGCGGTTCCCCGTTTTCCTTTGTCTAGTTCTGCCGTTCT
>VBKX01000469.1:0-3557 GCA_005879435.1 Deltaproteobacteria bacterium | reverse complement strand
CACGTTTCCGGAATTCCGGAAACGCGGAAGTTGACAGCGATGGGCCTGAGGCGCCGATCCAGCACCTCAGGCGTGATCTGGCTCTTTGGAAATCTCCCGTCTATCTGGGTTCGATTGAGAGTTGGGAGATCTTCAGCGCGACACCAAGCGGCAATGTATTATCGCCGGTACTAAGAGCCGTGCCCAATCTTTCTATCTCCCACGATGAAACCTTTTCCGGGGCAGTGGCTTCTTTTGCGGCGACCAGTAATTTATCGGCCTGAGGCAGTTTGATCAGGTATTTGACATTGTTCCCGTCGCTTAGAGTCACCGAAAGAACCATCTGTTTGCCTTCTTCGGTTGCCAATGTTTGAAGCCCGGCAATTCGACTCGAAAGGCTGGTCTTGCTCACGGTATCCGCATAGAGCCAGATGAAGGCGCCGATAAAGGAGGCCATCACCAACCAGGCATACTGGCCGACCCGTTTCTGGCGCTTTGTCGACCGGCTTCTCTGTAGATCAAAGAATTTTCGATAAGATTCCTTTTCTGCCGTCAGTTTCTTCACTGGATCTTGCTCCGCCGAGCTCGGCGGTTGATTGAACCCGAGATCGAAGCTGTTCAGTATCATACCCAGGATCACCAATCCCAGTGCAACAGCGATTATAAATAGAGGATTCATAACTCTCCTTTTTCAGGCTCTTTCATAAGCCTTCGGATATTGGAAGAGGGAGGGGTCTGAACCGGGAATACATTCGTTGCCGAACCGGAGCGGAAGTCCATGCCAACGTTGGTCATGTCGACGGGCCTTCTACCTCTTGCGCGCCATTACAGATCTCGAAAATCTAATAGATTTTTCAACCTATTGCGATTAACCTAATCCGACTCAGAAGGCATTGCTGTCTAATAGTGAACAATGTTGAAGAGAATAAAAGACGTGAACGCAGCGTCATCAGAACGAACAATCCGGTTCCAAATGTTCCAATCGTTCGATCGCTGCGCTCCGTTCATCATGGGATCGGTCCGTTCCAATCGTTGCAAACGTTCCACCGCTACGCTCCGTTCAAGTCGTCACCGGAATGACATCATGGAAAATCCACGTTTTGGGAATTCTCGAAACACCGAATGGAGCGATCTGCTTCAGATCGTGGCTCTCTCGCTTGACCGATTTTCATGCAACCGATATTCTCGGGTTTTATGAAACAAACTATTCGGGTCACTATTAACGGACGACTTTATGAAGAAGACGTCGAGCCGCGTGTTTTGCTCGCGCATTTTTTGCGCGAGAATATCGGCCTCACCGGCACGCACATCGGCTGCGTGATCGGCGAGTGCGGCGCGTGCTCCGTGCTGCTCGACGGCAAAGTGGTGAAATCCTGTCTCCACTTTGCCGTGCAAGCGGACGGCCGCGCAGTGACGACCATCGAAGGATTGGCTAAAAACGGCGAGCTCGATCCGGTGCAAGAAGCCTTCGTAAAAAATTACGCGTTTCAATGCGGTTACTGCACACCGGGCATGGTAATGACGAGTTACGCACTCCTGCAAACCAATCCCGATCCCAGCGATGATCAGATTCGCAAAGCGCTTGCCGGTAATCTTTGCATGTGCACGGGCTACGTGCAGATCGTCGATGCCGTAAAAGAAGCGGCAAGGGGAATGAAAAATGGCTAAGTTCATCGGCGCTCGTAGCCGCAGCAAAGAAGGTCCGCGCCATGTGACCGGCCGGGGACTTTTTACCGACGACTTCATGTTGCCGGGCATGCTGCAGGCGATGATCCTGCGCAGCCCCCACGCGCACGCGAAAATCTTATCCGTGGATCCGTCCGAAGCGCTGAAGAATCCCAATGTCATGGCGGCGATCACGCCGAACGACGTCAAGCAGCTCACCAAGCCGTTCAAACCGGGACGATACGCCGCCGGCTTGAAACGGCCCATCGATGAATACGCCGGCGCAGTGGAAAAAGTCCGCTACGTCGGCGAACCGATCGGCGCAGTGGCGGCGCGCGATCGCGGCACGGCGGAGGACGCCCTCGAGTTGATCCAAGTCGATTACGAACCGCTTCGCGCCGTGGTCGATGTGCGCGAGGCGATCAAGCCATCGTCGGCCACGTTGTTCGATGAATTGGGCACGAACCTGGCCTGGACGGGGTCGCTGCAGTACGGCGACATCGAGGCGGCGTTCAAATCCGCCGACCGCGTCGTCAAGGAAAATCTCAAGATCCACCGCTACAGCTCGACGCCGCTCGAACCGTTCGTCGTGATCGCGTCCTATGACGCCGCGAGCCAGCGCTTGACCGTTTGGGTGACGGCGCAGGTTCCCGAAGTCATTTACGACGGCGTGCGCGAAGCGCTCGGCTTGCAGGATGTCCGCGTGATCATTCCCGACGTCGGCGGCGGCTTCGGCCAGAAGATTCATTTGATTCGCAAGTACGTCGTGTTGGTTTCGCTCTTGGCGATGAAAAGCGGCCGGCCGGTCAAATGGATCGAAGACCGCAGCGAGCACATGATGGCGGGCGGCCACGCCTGCGCCCAGGAATTCGAAGCCGAGGCGGCGGTCAAAAACGACGGCACCGTGCTCGGGCTGCGCTTTAACGAATATGACGACGTCGGCGGCTCGATCAGCACCTTGACGATCCATTTCACCAACAAGCTGAATAACCTTTCCAACACTTACCGCACGCCGGCAATTCACATGATCGGCAATGCAGTGGTGACGAACAAATGCCCGGTGATTCCCAACCGCGGCATCGGCAAACCCGGCATGTGCTACATCTGGGAACGCATGATGGATCGGGTCGCGCAGGAATTGAACCTGAGCCCGATCGAAGTGCGGCGTAAAAATCTAATCCAGCCGAACGAAATGCCCTATCGCACCATCAGCGGTAACGTGTACGACAGCGGCGATTATCCCGGTTTGCTGTCGACGCTGCTGGAAAAAATCGACTACGATAAATTGCGCGAGGAGCAAAAGCAGGCACGCGCAAAAGGCAAGCTCATGGGCATCGGCATCGTCATCGGCGTCGAGCCCGGGGGGCGTAACGCAGCGCGCGACATGGCCATCTTCCCGGAAATGAAAGAGCCGCCAGGCTCCGGTGGCGTCAATGGCGCTACAATCAAGCTGGAAAAGAACGGCACCCTTAGCTTGCATTTGGGCTCGCCCAATTGCGGACAGGCGCACGAAACGACCACGGCGCAGGTCGCGGCGGACGTGCTTGGCACCACGCCGGATCAGATCAGCACGAGCATCCCCTTCGACAGTGATCTTTCGCCTTGGGGCGTGGCCGCCGCGAATAGCGGCAATAATTTCCACCTCTACGACATCGGCGCAATCCACGGCGCGGCGACCAAGTTGCGCGAGAAAGTCTTGCAACTCGCCGCCCACGTGCTCAACGCCGATCCGAAAGAACTGACGATCGAAAATGGCGTCGTGCAGGTGCCGGCCTCGGCAGCCAAGAAAGTTACTTTCGCGGAGCTCGGCCGCATCGCCTACAACAACCAGCACTTGATTCCCGACGGCATGGAAGCCGGTCTGCAGGCGACCTATTACTACATGTTTCCCCACGCCAAACCGAATATCGTGC
>VBKX01000468.1 GCA_005879435.1 Deltaproteobacteria bacterium | reverse complement strand
TCGATCAGCTCGAAGCGATTGAACCAACGGGTGTCCTGCTTCATCCAAACCTGCCGGGCTATCGCGGTTTGCTTCATCCGATCGACCAACCGAGCAACGTTTTCGTCCACATGAACTGGACAAAGGGCGATGTCGAGGCCGGATTTCGCGAAGCGGACATCGTCGTCGAGAATACCTTTACGACCAAGCCGGTGCATCAAGCTTACATCGAGCCGCATGCCTGCGTCGTGCGAGCACAAAACAATGGTGGCGCAGATATTTGGGCGTGCTCCAAGGTTCCCTTTGCGCTGCGCGAGCAAGTCGCAACGGCTTTCGGCAAAGGGTTGGAAAATTTTGTCGTTCATCCTTGCTATATCGGCGGCTGCTTCGGTGGCAAGGGCGATTTCATGGACGTGCCGGTTTGCTATTTGTTGTCGTTAAAAAGCGGCCATCCGGTGAAAATGGTAATGGATTACGCGGAAGAGTTTCTCGCCGGCAACCCGCGCCACGCGGCCATCGTTCGGGTGAAGTCGGGTGTCATGAAAGACGGTCGGCTCGTGGCCCATCAAATGAATTACGTCTTCGATAGCGGCGCCTACGGTGCCTTTAAACCGCAAGGTTATTTGGTCGGTCCCAAGGAAGCAGCCGGTCCTTATAATATTTCCAACGCCTTCATCGAAGAAAAAATCGTCTACACCAACAAAATTCCCTGCGGCCATATGCGCGCGCCTGGCGATCCGCAGGGATTTTTCGCCAACGAATCGCAGATGGATTTAATCGCGCGACAATTAAAGATGGATCCGATCGCGTTTAGAAAGAAAAACCTAATGCGCGACGGCGATGTCTCACCCATCGGTCACGCCGTGCCCCACATCAAGAGTCACGAGATCGTCGATGAGGCTGTGCGCGCTTCAGGATATCGAAGCGCCAAACGGAAACATTCCGGCCGCGGCGTGGGCATCGCGCAATGGTTGCCGTTGGGCGGTGAATGCCACGCGTTGGTTGCTGTCGATGAGCAAGGCGACGTCACGGTTTCCACGGCGATGCTCGACCAGGGTGCGGGCACGCATACGGCGATGCGGCTGGTGGCAGCCGAAGAATTGCAGCTGCCGCTCGCGAAAGTGCGCGTCGCCACCCTCGACACCAGCGAGGTCGGTCCCGACACGGGTATCGGCGCCAGTCGCGGCACGCGTATTTTCGGCGCCAAAGACCAATTGATCGACGCTGCGAGCAAGGAACTGGGTGTTGCCAGGGACGCGCTGCGACTCGGTGGCGACGGCGCCGTATGCGCCGCGTCAGGCGCGCGCGTGAGCTACGGTGACATTGCGCGCATGGCGGAAGCGCCGATCCAAGGTCACGGCTTTTACAAGAATTTTGAATCTGGCCCCGAAGCCGCGCTGTGCGTTCAGGTTGCAGAGGTCGAGGTCGACCCGGAAACCGGTCAGGTTGAGCTCAAACAGTTCACCAGCGCGCACAGCACCGGCACGGTTCTCAACCCCCTGATGCATCAAGCCCAGATCGACGGCGGCGTGGTGATGGGCATGGGTTATGCGCTTATGGAAGAAGTGATGATCGACGGCGGCAAAGTCGTTACCAGCAATTTCGGCGACGGCAAGATCCCCTCGATTCGCGATATTCCAAAGTTGAAAACCGTCATTCAAGAGTTTCCCGTCGGCAACGGTCCCTATGGCGGGATGAGCATCGGCGAACCGCCCGTGGTACCCGCCGCGGCGGCGATCGCCAACGCCGTGCACGATGCGATCGGCGTGCGGATTTATGATTTGCCGATTACTGCGGAGAAAGTGCTGAAGGTTTTAAGAGCGAAACGGTGAGCATTGCATTGTCATAGCCGGGCGAGATCCTTCACTTCGTTCAGGATGACACGTTTAGCCAGTGTCATGCTGAGGCGAAGCCGAAGCCTCTCGTCTTGGAATCCGACTACGGGCTATAGTTGCGACTGAATTTCTTAACTGCTAATCCGGTTACATCCATGAAAGACGAACTGGCAAAAAGATTGGTTCAAGGGCTTAAGGAAGCGGGTATCAACTTCGTCACCTACTTGCCGGAGACACGGTTGAGTCAGATTGTGCCGTTGATCCGTGACGATCCGGAGATGGAATTGGTCGCGGTGTCGAGCGAGCAGGAGGCGGTGACGATCGCCGTCGGCGCAACGCTCGGCGGCAAGCAGGCGGCGGTGTACATGGAAAATACCGGCATTTATGTTTCGAGTTATAGCTTGCTTGTGACTGGTAAGCAGCTCGGTGTGCCGATTCTTCTCGTCGTCGGTTTCCTGGGCGGCGTGCCTGATCAGCGCAACAGTTTTCTCTATGCGACCATCGGCAATCACACGATTCCGGTGCTGCAAGGATTGGGCATCGAGTATAAAGTCCTCGAGGACGGTGAAAAGCTCGAGATCAAAATTAGTGACGCAGTACGGGCGGCGAACGCGCTGCGTGCGCCCTATGCGCTGCTTTTTGCCGGGGAGTTTTCCGAATGATTCGTCACGAGTGTCTCGAATTGCTGGCAAAGCGGGTAAGCGATCAGTTAATAGTTACCTCGCAAAGCGGCCAGCGCATCGAGTGGTCGCACTTGTCGAAGCATGAAGGCAATTTGCTGGTCGGCATGATGGGTTGCGCCATCGGCGCGGCCACCGGTTTGGCTTTGGCTTTGCCGCACCGCAAAGTGATTGCGCTGGATTCCGATGGCAGCGTGCTGCTGTCGCTTTTCAATCTTGCTACACTGGGGAGCCTGCAGCCGAAGAATTTAGTCATTTACATCTTCGACAACGGCGTCTATAGCGGCAGCCGGATCAGTTATCCGACGGCGACCTCGGGGAACGCCGATCTCGAAGCGATGGCGCGCGGCGCGGGAATCAAGAATGCGCACACGATCCGCGACATCGAAGAATTTAATAAGCAGGGAATCGAAGCGCTGACTCGAAACGAACTGGCGTTTTTCGTGTGCAAAGTCGAGGAAAGCCTGCTGCACCGGGAAATTCGGCGGCCCAACACCGATCTCGCTGAGAATAAATATACTTTCGTGCGCTATTTGGAGCGGACCGAAGAAAAAACTATTCCGTTTGTCGGCCGCGGTTGAGATTCTGGGAGGAAGCACAACAATGAGAAAATTATTTTCGTTTGCGCTGACAATGTTCGCCTTAGTCATCGGCTTTCAGCCGACCGCGCATGCGCAAGAATTCTACAAGGACAAAACTCTCACCATCATCGTCGGCTATTCGCCCGGCGGCTCGTTTGATCTCTACGCCCGCGTGCTGGCGCGCTACATCGGCCGCTATTTGCCGGGAAATCCGACCCGGATTGTGGAAAACATGACCGGCGCCGGCGGGCTGATCGCCGCCAATCATCTGTACAATCGCGTGAAACCCGACGGCTTGACGATCGGCGCATGGGCGTCGCCGTTGGTGCTGCAGCAAATTATGGGCAATGAAGCGGCGCAATTCGACGGCCGAAAATTCGGCTATCTTGGCATTCCGAGCCCGTACGATACGGTTTGTACGTTCAATCAGCAGAGCGGCATCACTAAGATGGACGATTGGATCAACGCCAAGCGGCCGCAAAAAATTTCCACCATTGGCCCGGGCACGAGCACGTCGGATATTCCCAAGCTGCTCAAAGCGGCCCTTAACCTGCCGATGGACGTGATCGACGGCTACAAGGGCGGCGCGGATGCGCGGTTGGCGGTGGAATCGGGTGAAGTCGATGGTTATTGCGGCTCATGGGGAACCGTGGAAACGGTTTGGCGCAGCGCCTATGAAAGCAAGAAAATCGTTCCTGTCCTCCAAGCGTCGCTCAAGTCGCTTCCCAAGTACCGGAACATTCCCTTGGCGATCAACTACGCAAAAACCGAAGAAGCGCGCGAGTTGCTGAGAGTGGCGGACAATGTCCACGTGGTGCAATTTCCCTTCTCGGTGCCGCCGGGCATGGCCAAAGACCGGCTTGAGCTTTTGCAGAGAGCATTCATTCGCACGTTAAAGGATCCTGAACTCATCGCCGAGGCTAAAAAATCGCAGCTCGACATCGATCCGGTCGATGGGCCGACGATCACCAAGACGCTCGCAAATCTTTACGATCTCAAGCCGGCGATCGTGGCGCAACTGAAAGAGATCTTGCTGCCGAAGAAGAAATAGCAGCGTGTTGATCTGTGGCTGTGGCGCGCCACGCGACATCTTTTAGAGCTCTACATCGCAAAGTGAGGCCGGTACCAACTTGACACCGCTGGCAATTTCCCGATAGAGACTCACTCAGAACATTGGCTCGCGATCGTTCAAATATGAAAGCGAAGCGAGGGACACATTATGGCAAAGATCGTAATCGGTATCGGCACGTCGCACAGTCCGCAATTGAGCATACGCGCCAAGGATTGGGATCACCTGCTGAAAAAGGACCAGACCGATCCGCGGTTGGACTATCCGGCCTTGCTCCAAAAGGCAAAGCCGGGGCTGGCGGCGGAGCTCACACCCGAGAAGTTTCGCGAACGCGATGAAGCTTGCCTGAAAGCGGTAAAAGACTTGGGCGATGCGCTGCAAAAGGCAAACGCCGATATAGCGGTTGTTTTCGGCGACGATCAACAGGAGCAATTTCACGACGAGAACATGCCGATGTTCGCGATCTATCACGGCAAATCGCTGCCCGTCGTCAAGGACAACAAGCACCGGCCGTCGGGATGGAAAGACGCCGAGCGTCAAGGCTGGGCGGAAACGGCGCCCGAATATGAGACGGCGCAGGAGTTGGCGGATCATTTGATTCGCTCCTTGGTCGATGCCGAGTTCGATATCACGCGCTGCAACAAGTTGCGCGAAGAGATCGGGGTCGGCCACGCGTTCAGCTTTCTCTATCGGCGTATCTTGCCCGGAAGCAGGCTGCCGATGGTGCCGGTGATGGTGAACACCTACTATCCGCCGAATCAACCGACGCCGAAACGGTGCTACGCTTTCGGCCAGGCGGTGCGCAAAGCCGTCGAGTCGTGGAACAGCGACAAGCGCGTGGCGCTCATAGCATCGGGCGGGCTCAGCCACGTCGTCATCGACGAAGAGCTCGATGCGATGGTCATCGACGGCCTAAAGAACAAGAAGCCGGAAGTGTTGTTCCAGTTGCCGCGCCAAAAACTGCGCGGCGGCACGTCGGAGATTCTCAACTGGGTT
>VBKX01000467.1 GCA_005879435.1 Deltaproteobacteria bacterium | reverse complement strand
ATGTAAAAGGCCTTCTTGATCGGAATGCCGCTGTGAAACAAAGTCGACGTTGCCACGGCGCCGTAGCTGCCGCGGATCACTTCCGGCATGCCGAATTTTGCCGACTCCGCGGCGATGCAGAGATCGTGGCCGTTGATCAGCGCCAGACCGCCGCCGAGACACCAACCGCGCACCGCCGCCACCGTGACCTGCGGCATATTGCGCAGCAGCCTGACGATCTCGTACGTCGTCCCGGCGTGTTCAAATTTGCGTTTGCGCTTCCACGACTCGCGCAAATCATAAAGATCGAGTCCCGAGGAATACGAGTCGCCCGAGCCGGTCGTAACGACGCACTTGATCTTGTCGTTCTCGGCCAATTCTTTCAACGCGGCGATCAACTCCGCCATGAATTTTTGGCTCATGGCGTTTTTTTTCTCCGGCCGGTTGAACGTCAGCCACGCAACCCCGCTGGCTTCATCGATCTTTTGTAGAACAGTCGTCAGTTCAGGCATACGGCTCCTCCAAATATCTATCGTGTTCCCTATCAGAACTTGAGGTGAATCATCAAACGCGACGGGACGTAAAGTTTGTGCTGGCGGTCGAGGCTACAGCCACTTCGCTTTGCGAAAGCGATAGAAGAGATAAAAGTCGATGAGGGCCATGGAGATGAGTGAAACCGGATAGCCATGCTCCCACTGGATTTCCGGCATGTGCTCAAAGTTCATGCCGTAAATGCCGGCGATCAAAGTCGGCACCGCCACCAGCGCGGCATACGCGGCGATGCGCTTGGTCACTTCATTTTCTTGCAAAGTAATCAACGGCAAGCTGGCCGAAACCGCCGTCGTCACCATATCGCGTGAGCTCTCGATCGACTGATTCAATCGGACCAGGTGATCCGAAACATCTCGAAAGTATTCCTGCAGACCGGCGCAGAGCTGCGGCACCCGCCCGCCGTGCAATCTGCCCATCGCCTCGAGCAACGGCTCCGTTGCGTGCTTCAGCGTCGTGAGCTTTTGCTTGATGCAATAGAGCGCTTCGATGCTCGCTCGTTCGGTCTGCTTGGCAAAGATGCGATCTTCGACCTGTTCCAGCTCCGTCTCGATGGCATCAAGCACGGGAAAGTAGCGGTCCACCACCGCGTCCATCAACGCATACAGCACGTAAGCCGAACCGTGACGCAACAGCTCAGGTTCCTGTTCGCAGCGCTTGCGCACGTCGACAAACCCTTGTTGCGACCGGTGTCGCACCGAGAGAACGTAATTGCTGCCGACAAAGATGCACACTTCGCCGACGTTCAGTTCCTCACCGCTGCTTTCGAGCATATGCAGGACGACGAAAAGCGACTGGCCGTACTCGTCGATTTTCGGCCGCTGATGGCCGTGCTGCGCGTCCTCGACGGCGAGGTCGTGCAAACCGAATTCCTTCTGCATCGCTTCGAGCTCCCCGGGAACAGGATCTTTAACGGCCACCCAAACGAAGCAGCCGGGCTCGTTGACGAACAGGTGAATCTGGCTGACCGGAATATCATCCAGTTTTTTTCCGTCCCGGTAGGCGACGCAGTTGATCAGCACGGTGCGAGCCTCATGGTGGAGTCACTCATTTTGCTGTGCTTAACGCTTTTCAATATTCGCGAACTCGACCATGTCCCGTTGGCCGCTGTTCCGGTACATCCGCTTGCCTTTGCGCGGATAGTCGACGACATCTTGTGCCAGTCGCTGTCCGATCACGAGACAAACCAGCGGCTCCGTGCCGTCGTTCACCGTTTCATGCGCCAAGCCGCCTCCGGGAAACCCGATGAAGTCACCGGGACCGATTTTCTGTTTAGTCTCGCCCATGACTTCCGTACCCGTCCCCGACAATACGTAGATCGCCTCTTCCTCATACCTATGCGAATGAAATTCCGTCGACTTGTCTCCGGGCGCGATGGAGATCAGATGTATTCCGAAATTCTTAAGTCCAACCTCATCACCCAACGACTTATCGATCCGAATCGCTGCCGGATTTAGATTGTGGACTCTACGCACGCCTTCCATAGTCGCAATCTTTTCAGCGGATAGATACATAGTCACCTCGCTCCCTACTTACTAATGGTTCCAGTCGTTCCAATGGTTCCAAACGTTCCAGTCGTAAACAAGGCGCAAAGACGACATAAGCATTGTTGTATTCTTCCGAGACGATTTGAACGCCTGGAACGATTGGAACGTATGGAACGAGCTATTCCCCTTTGATTAAGAACGGCACGACGATCTCAGCCAGCTCTTCCGGTTTTTCGTGCGGAATATGATGTCCCGCGCCCGCGACAGGGACAATCTTCGCGTTGGGAAAAAGCTGCGCTCGATGGCCGCGCACCGACTTCATGAAATCGCTTTCGGTACCGTAAACGAACAGGATCGGACATTTCAGCCGTCGGATAAACGCTTCGATCTGCCCTTCCGACATCGCGGTCGTGGTGCGATAGCGTAGGATCGGATCGTGTTTCCAACGGTATCTTCCACCTTTGTAACTCGTGCCGTGGCGCGCCATGTGCAGCGCCGCCGGGTCAGGAATGAGCGGAAACGTTTTTTGCAGCGACCTGGCGGCGGATTCCAGCGATTCATGGGGAAAGGGAATCTCGACGTAGTCACGACCCTTCAACCGTTCAGCGATAATATTCGGCACCTCGTCATCGGCGCGCGCGAACGGACCAAGCGATTCGAGCAGCACCATGCGCTTCACTTTTTCGGGAAATGCCGCGGCATAGAGCAGACACATGCTGCCGCCCAATGAATGACCGATGAGGGTTATCGGTTCTTTCTCGAGATGCTTGAGTAATCCGGCCAAGTCGGAGAGAAAATCTTCGTGCTGATAGCCGCGGCTCGTGCCCGGCCATTCGCTGTCGCCATGACCGCGCAGATCGATGGCCACGGCGTGCTTGATCGGCACACCGCGCTTGAGCAGCGCGTCGAGAAAATGATCCCAGCTTCGCCCCTGATCACGCACGCCATGGACGAAGACATAAGTTTCCTGGTTCGGATCACCCCACTCCCAGTAATGAATGCGCAAACCATCGTGCAGGAAATAACGCCGTCCGGGCTCAGGCTTGAGCGCGGCCTCGGACGGTTTGCGCGCCGGTCGGCGCGACCGTTTGGCTTTTGTCGTGCGATGTTGACGCTTTTTGGTTTTGCTCCGAGATGTCTTTTTGTTCATTTATCGTCGTCCCAACTCCTTCAACGCTTCTTCTACGTAACTATGATCGACGTACTTTGCCGGCGGCGGCAGCGCGCCGCCCTTGAACAGTCCTCGTTCGGCCGAGATTTGAATCACCGTCCGAATGCCCTCGACGTTGGACTCCGCATTGGGGTTCCAAATCTTGTTTTCCGTGTAGTATTCCCAACCGCGCCGGGCTTGCTCGGGTTTTAGTTTCATCTCTTTCGAAAGGAATTCGACGGCCGGCTCCTTGTTGTCGTGCATCCAGCGCATGGCGAGCGCCAACCCTTTCATGAAACGCACCACGGTCGGACGATTTCTTTCCGCCCATGACCGCTTCACCGTGACGTCGGTCAGTTGATAGTTGGGAATGAAATCCACCACCTTGGCGATGACCGGATAGCCCATTTGCGCCGCTTCATAATTAAGCGGCACGGCGATGATCGCTGCGTCGATCCTTCCGGCGGTGAGTGAAAGAAACGCCTGCGCCGAGCCGCCGACGTTGATGAGATTATAATCTCGAGGATACTCCATTCCCTTCGCTCTCAACACGCGCCGCAGCACGAATGCGGTGCCGGACGTGAGGCCCGAAGAACCGACGTTGGCACCGCGCAGATCTTCGAACGTTCTGAATTTCTTGCCGCCCATGATGTAATGAGTAAGTCCATTGATGACGCCGCCGATGGTGGCGAGATCCGCGCCTTGTTCTACCGCCGAGATGACGGTGTCGACGCCGCCGCTGGAGACGTACACCGATCCGCCCATCAACGCCATTGTCGATTTATCGGCGCCATTCACGAGAACGAGTTGAACGTCCAATCCCTGTTTATCGAAAAAGCCCAACTTGCTCGCCACCCAGAGCGGGCTGTAACCGAGCGTCTTCGAAGACGCGCTGATCGGCAGCTTCGGCTTGTCCTCTGCAAACGCGTTGGAGAAGACAATCAGCAGCAAGACCGCAATGACCACCGACTTGTTCATGCGTCTTGTTGGTCTCATACCTCCTATTTCCACTACTTCCTCGCCTCCTCGACATATTTGCGCACAAAGTCGATCACCTCGGCAGGCGCCTTCAGGACTTTTTCTCGCAACCGTTCGCCGTCCTCGCCAACCTCAAAGCGCGGCTGGAAGCGCATGATCTTTTTCGCCTCGGCGATAAACTCTTCGTCTTTCGCGAGCGACGTAAAGGCTTGCCGCATCGCCGCCACCGCCATCGGCGGCGAAGCGGGGGGCAGCAACGCCACCCGGTTTAAATTCTGGCTTGCCATGTTGGCCGCTTTCAGAGCTTCGTATTTGATTCCCGCAGGAGTCTTGCCGAAAATCTGAGTGTAGACTTCGGTGAAAGAACTCAGTTCGGGGAAATCCGGACTCTTTCCCATCGTCCCATCAGGCCTGATGACATCGTGATAGTAGAGCGGGGTGACGATTCCTGTCTTGACCAGTTGCGGCTCGACGGCGCCGCGATAGCCTGGAATGTTCTCGTCGTGATATTGGATTTCATTGCGCTGCAAGGCGAGCCGGGCATCGTTGCTGCTGTTGTATCCGGTAACGTAATCGTACTTGACGCCGAGCACGTCGAACGCCAGTCTGAATCGCAGGTCTTTGTTGCTATCGAACGACAAGCCGCCCGCCCTGAACCGCTCAGCTTTGGCAATATCCGTCGGTTTTTTAATTCCAGGCGGCACGTCCGAGCGAATGTAACATACCGTGACGCCTTGAACGGAAGCGATAAATGGCACTTTCATCAGATCGACGCGCAGCGATGGGCTCTTCATCATCTGGTGATTATACGGGCCGGTAAAATAGCCCAGCGTCAGGCCATCATGTTTAGCCACTTCGCCGAGATAGTTGATGCCCGTGACCCCGCCCCCACCGGGGATTGCCCGGTATATGACGCACTAGATGGCGCGCGACGATCCGGCCTTCGATGTCGGTCGGCCCGCCGGCGCTGAAATTTATAAAGAAGGTGACGTTCTTGCCCTGGTAATAGGGGCGCTCCGCCGCATGCGCGGCTGCCG
>VBKX01000466.1 GCA_005879435.1 Deltaproteobacteria bacterium | reverse complement strand
TTGAAAAGTCTTTAATGACCGCGATTATTTCGCCGCAGCGCGCTGCGTAAACATCTATTCCTGCTCCCTCTGACTCAGTCATGATCCTTCGTCAGCTTTTCTGTAGGGTAGTGGTAAATAATCATTGTCAGTAATTGACAATAGTGCCTCAACAGTTATATTTTGCCCATCGTTAGAGCCTATGTGACCTAGAGGGGGAGCCTATGAATCGTCGTGATTTTCTCAAACAAGGACTGACTGTTTCCGCCGGCCTTGCGCTCGGTGGCTTGCCGAAGTTTGCGCCATTCGCCAACGCCAATGACGCCAAGTGGCGCACTTTCGAGGTCACGACTCGGATCGACATAGCGGACCCGGTCGGTGCCGTACGCGCATGGGTGCCCGTGCCGCTCATGACCAACACGGACTATTTCAAACGGGAGCCGGATAGCTGGACTGGAAACTATAAGACCGTCCGCGCGGCACAGACTGACAAGGTTGGGACCGGATTAGTATTTGCTGAATGGCCTGTGGGTGAAAAGTCGCCAACGGTGGAAGTCAAAAGCCGCTTCATGACGCAGGATCGATGGGTGGATTTGAGCCAGAAACCCAATCCTGGGATCAAAGAGAACAAAGCCGTGCTCGATTATTTTCGCAAGCCTTCCAAGTACATCAGGACCGACGGCATCGTCGCGACGACATCCAAAGGCATCGTCACCGGCTGCAAAAACGACGCCGATAAAGCTCGGGCCATCTATGAATGGATCGTCGACAACACTTTTCGCGATCCGAAAGTGAAAGGCTGCGGCATCGGCGATATCACCACCATGCTCGAAAGCGGCTATCTCGGTGGCAAGTGCGCCGACTTGAACGCGCTTTACGTCGGCTTGGCGCGTGCCGCCGGCTTGCCCGCGCGCGACGTTTACGGCGTGCGGGTCGCGAACTCGGCGGAATTTAAAAGTCTCGGCAGCAGAGCCGATGATATTACGGGAGCGCAGCACTGTCGCGCCGAAGTTTTTCTAAATGGCTACGGCTGGGTGCCGGTCGACCCTGCGGACGTGCGCAAGGTCGTGCTCGAAGAAAATCTGCCGGGCGAGCCACTGCCCATCGACGACCCAAAAGTCAAAAAAGCCCGCGCGAAACTTTTCGGCGCTTGGGAAATGAATTGGTTGCCCTACAACTATTCCCACGATGTCAAGCTGCCGCAATCGCGCGGGGCGGAAATCGCCTATCTCATGTATCCTCAGGGTGAGACCGCGAATGGCCGCAAGGACAGTCTCGATTCGAAAAGTTTCACCTATTCGATCAAATCGAAGGAAATCTAAAGCTGGGCGCAACAAAACAGAGATGAAACCGAAGCCTCCACTCAGTTGGAGGCTTCGCCGTTTTTGGCAGGAGGACTCTGACCGTCGATGAAATCATCCGGCTCAAGCAAGCCGGCGTGAGCGACTCGACGATCGAGCTGCTGATCAGAGGCGATGGAGATTCGCGCTCGGCCGGCACCTGGAAAACCAAAGATGGCTGGAGGGTGCACACGACGGAAACGCGCGAGCGGCAAAGTTACTCGGATGATCGCTACTACGGCAAGGAATATCCGATCGCGGTTTATCCGAACGCCTTCCTTCGTCGAAAATGAAAAGGGGCACGACATGCCGTGCCCCTACGATTCTCTGTAGCGATCTAAAAGACTATCCTTTAAGCGCGGCTTCGATCGCCCGGGTGACATAGACCTCGGTCAGTTGTTTGCGGTATTCGGCAGAGCCGTTGATGTCTTCGATCGCTTCGATATTGCGGCAGGCTTCGGCCGCTGCTTGCTGAATGAGCACTGCATCCAATTTTTTTCCCGTAAGCATTTGCTCGAGCCGATCCGGTCGGTAAGCCTTGTCGGTGACGCCGGTGATGCCGACAGCGGCCCGGCTGCAAGTTCCCGCCGCATCCAGCGTCAGGTGCACGGCGACGCCGACGACGGCGAAGCCGGAAGAACGCGGCGCTGCCTTTAAGTAGGCCGTTTTGTCAGCGCCAGTCACTGGAACTTTGATCGCGGTGACGATTTCGTCCGGTTCGAGCACGCTCATCAGCAAGCCTAGAAAGAACTCATCACATTTCACCCAACGTTCGCCGTTCGGCCCCGCGATTTTGATTTCCGCGTCGAGCGCCATGACAGTCGCCGGCCAATCGCCGGCCGGGTCGGCGTGGGCGATGCTGCCGCCGAGGGTGCCGCGGTTGCGCACCTGAACGTCGGCGATGGTCGTCGCCGTTTGCGGTAGCAGGGGACATTTGTCCTTGAGCAGGTCGGAGGATTCTATTTGCGCGTGCGTCACGAGCCCGCCGACGATCAAGGTGCCGTCTTCCTCGCTAATGGTGTCGAGACCTGGGATGCGCCCGATGTCAACGATAAAGCCGGGTTTGGACAGGCGCATTTTCATCAGCGGCAGTAGACTTTGGCCGCCGGAAAGAATTTTGACGTCGTCTTTGTGCTCGGACAAAAATTTGACCGCGTCGGCGAGCGAGCGGGGCGCGTAATATTCAAAAGCACCCGGGATCATGCTTAGAAAGTCCTCCGCTCAGTTTCGGGGTTGTGATTGGCCAAGCGCCAAACCGCTTCGGGCGTGAGCGGCAGATCGCAGACTTTGACGCCGAAC
>VBKX01000067.1 GCA_005879435.1 Deltaproteobacteria bacterium | reverse complement strand
CACCGGCGCCATCGCAGCGATCTCGCTCGACATGGGCATTCACTGGCAGATGTCCAAAAGCTTCGCGATCCTTGGCCGCGCGCTCGGCGGTCTCGCGCACGTCGGGGAAGAAATCCGCCGGCCGATTGCCCGGGGCATTTCCAACTTAATTCGAGACAACTTGCAGTACGAGCCGGAAATTTAAATTCTCCGACAAATGGAGTAAATGGAGTAATGAAAAACAATTGGATTCATAGCAAGCGGCGAATCATCGTCGCCGCTGTGATATTGAGTCTAGCGTTCGGCTTGTCTGCTCCCGCAACAGCCCAGCTGCGCAAGATTAACATCGCTTACACGGCGACGAGTCCGTATCAAGCGGCGCTCATCATCGCCAAGGAATCCGGAATTTTCAAAAAGCACGGCTTGGATCCACAGCTGATCCTCACGCCTGGCGGCTCCCTCGGATTCCAGGCGATGATGGGCGGCGACGTCGCGATGGTCATGGCCGACGGCTCCGCGGCGGTGACGAGCAATCTCGCCGGCGCCGACGTCGTCATCATCGCCAGCTTTTTGAACACGTTTCCGTACAGCCTGATTTCCATTCCCGAAGTCAAGAAAGTCGATCAGCTCATCGGCGGCAAAGTCGCCATCAGCCGCTTCGGCAGCGCCACCGACGTCAGCGTGCGCATGTCGCTCGCAAAAGTCGGCTTGAATCCAGACAAGGACGTGACGATTCTACAGATCGGCACGCAAACCACTCGCTTCGCCGCGTTGCAGTCCAAACAAGTGCAGGCGACGATCATCACGCCCCCGTTTACGCTGACCGCCCGCAAGCAAGGCTACAACACGCTCATCGACATGGGACAATTGAATATTCCCTTCGAACTGACCGCTCTGTTGACGCGGCGCAGCTACATCAAAGCGCAGCGCGAAACAGTCACCGACGTCGTCACCGCGCTTTCCGAAGCGGTCCATTACTACAAACGTGAGAAAGAGCCGGTGTTAAAAATCCTGAGCCGATACCTACAGACCAACGACCGCGAAGCGCTGGAAGAAACCTACCGCGAGATCGCGCTCAAAACGATTCAACGACGAGCACGCGCCGAAGAATCCGAAAGCCAAAGCTTCACGTCCCGAAGACTTCGTCGATATGAGTTTCGTGAAAAAACTGGACGACGACGGCTTTTTTTCGCGGTTGTACAAAAAGTAGACTCGGATTTGCCGTCGCCTGAAGACAACAATCGTCATGGTTAAAAATCTTAGCTTGATCGCCGTTTTCAGCTTGGGGGCTTTTCTCGTTCCGGCAATCGCCGCCAACGCGCCGGAACTGACCGCCTGCGGCATAGTCACGGGAGCCGATGCCCAGAAATTCATCGGCGGTCCGCTCGATGTTAAGGAATCCGCCAAGGTGCCCGCAGCCGACGGCACGACCTCATACAAATCAATTTGTACTTATCTCGGTCGAGGCGAGAACTTTCAGGATATGTTGACGGCGTCCCGCGTGCTCGACATTACGCTCCATTTTCTGGACACGGCAGAGGCGAGTGCGCAAATGTACGACAACACTCTCGACCAGTACCGCCTCAGGATCAATTCGCCGGATCTGCCGTTCACAAACGCAACCTTCACCCCCATCAACGGCTTCGGCGACAAAGCATTTGTATTCTATAAGGGTCGAGTCGCAGGCAGCGTCTCCGCATGGAACAAGCCGGCATCGTCCGTGGAAACGACGCAAACGGTTCTAAGGTATATACTCGGCAAATTGCCTCAGTGATTTGATCGCTATCTTTACTGATCCCGAAGGAAAGGAACACGGCTCATGCTCACCCCCATCAAAATCGATAACCGAATGAACGCTTATCTCGGCGCGCCGGTCGGCGGCGGCAAGAAGCCTGTCGTCATTCATCTGCACGAGCGCTACGGCATCGTGCAGCACACGACGGATCTCGGACAGAAGTTCGTCGACGCCGGTTACGTCACGATCGTGCCGGATTTCTTTTCGCGCTTCACCGGCGATCGCGTCGCGCTGGCGCGCGGCGATGACCGCTGTGACCTCAGCGATGAGGAAGTTTTGTTCGATCTCGACGCCGTCGTGAACCACCTACGAACGATACCCGAAGCGGATCTAAGCAAGATCGCGATGTCCGGCGTGTGCCAGACCGGCCGGCAACCGATTTTGGCCGCAGCCAAGCGCGACGATATTCGCGCCGCCGTGGTGCTCTACGGCGCCGTATACGATGCCGATTGGAAGGCGCATCCGATGCGACCCGAACCGATCGACAAGCTCATGCAGGAAATCAAGTGCCCGCTCACGGCTGTATTCGGCGAGCTCGACAACCTCATCCATCGCGACAATATCGTGCGCATGGTCACGGTATTGGCCGCAGCAAAAAAGAGTTTTGACATCCGCATTTATGCCGATGCGCCGCACGGTTTTTTGAACGATACCATGCCGGGTAGGTTTCGCCCCGCCCAGACCGAAGCCGCGTGGCAACAAATCACTTCGTTCCTGAAATCGGTTTTCGCCGGCGAATGGAAAAAAGACCGCGCGATCTGGCGTTTCCAAGCGGATACTTGGGAATAATCTGCGCGTTGCGGACAATCTAAATCAACTCATAGCTTGGCAGGGGTTCATCGCCTTCTAGGAATCTTCTCTATTCCCGTGTGTCACCCTGAGCAACGCGAAGGGTCTCGACTTATAAGACGAGATTCGTCGGCTGCGCCTCAGAATGACAACCATGAGTTGCCGAATTGGCGACTTAGAGCGAGCGCCTTGACAGCCGCACCCAGCGGCGAATAAAGTCGCTCGCAGCTAGCCCGGAGGCATCGCTACGGCAAAGCAGGAACAAAACGCCGTCGATCTCGTATCGGTCGACGAATCGAATCCGCTGACGACCAACCGGCTGTGGCAGCGGTCGCGTGAACTGGTTTCCGATTGGCTCGGCGTCATCGGCATCGTTTCGTTTTTCCTTGCGTGGGAGCTGGCAACCCGCTTCGAAATTCTCAATCCTTTTTATTTTCCGCCCTTCAGCAAGATTATCCTCAAAGGCTACGAGCTTTTCGCCAACGGCTCCATCTGGGAGCACATGTGGTTCAGCCTGACCAATTTCGCAATCGGTCTTTCTGTTTCGGTCGTCCTCGGCGTGCTCCTTGGCGTGCCGATGGGTTGGTATAAAAACGTCAGTAAAACGTTCGACCCGCTCCTGTCCGGCATTTACGCCACTCCTCTGATCGCGCTATTGCCGTTGATCATCATGCTTTTCGGTCTCGGCTCGATCTCGAAAATTATTATGACGGTCCTCGCCACCGTGTTTCCGATCCTCATCAACACGATGGTCGGCATCGCGAATACCGATGTCCGGCTGATCACGATGGCGCGCGCCTTCGGCGCGAGGGATAGCCAAATTTTTCTCAAGGTCTCGTTGCCGGGCTCACTGCCTTATATCGTCGCGGGGATACGCGTCGCGCTCGGGCGCGCTTTGGTCTACATCGTCGTCGCCGAGCAATACGGCGCGGCCATGGGCCTGGGTTATCTGAGCTCCATCGCGGCGCAGCGTTTCCAGATGGCGGCGATGTTCGTGCTGATTATCATTATTGCCGGACTCGGCGCCGGCCTGACTGAATTGCTGAAGTCGCTAGAGCGCCGTCTGGACAAATGGAAGCCGCAGAAATAATTCGCAGCATGACCGGGGAGGAATAGATGAAGCTAACGGCGAAGTGTCTCTCATACCTGTTTTTGCTTATCTCGGTGATCGGGATACAGCCTTACTCGGTGGATGCTCAACTCAAAGAGATGATCGTCGGGCAGGCGGGCGTGAACCCTGGCGCGGGGCTGTTCAGCATCGCCGTCAATCAAGGATTTTACAAAAAGCACGGGCTCGACGTCGAAATCATCAAGACCAATACTGCGGCCGCGGTGCAAGCGATGCTCGCCGGAAAGATGCAGATGGCGACGGGAGCGGGCGCCGCCGCGTTCGTCACGGCGACTCTCGAAGGCGCGCCGCCGTTTGTCCTGGTGGCCTCGTGGGTCAACGTCTTTCCCTATAAAATCATGGCGCAGAAAGGCATCAAGAAAGTCGAAGATCTCAATGACTCGGCTGAAAATCGACCCCGACAAGGACGTCAAACTCGTCCAGCATTCCAACGCCGATCCCGCGAGCATCCTTGCAGCGATGGAGAAAGGCGAGGTGCAGTTCGGCATTCTTGCGCCGCCGTTCGATTTGATCGCCGAGAAGCGCGGCTATGAGATGTTGCTGGCCCTGCCCGGGTTGGGAATACCGTGGCAGCAAAACGGCGAGCTGGTGCCGGCGTCCTACCTGAAGAGCAATCGCGACAACGTCGTGCGCCTGCTGAGGGCGACCGCTGAGGCGGAAAAGTTTTACTTCGATCAAAAGGAACAGAATACGCATATAATCAATTCAAACGCTGGACCGATCGTATCCCGCGGCCGCAAGTCGACACGATTAAAACGACGCTGGAAGCGATTAAGAAGAATACACCTAAAGCCGCGACTGCGAATGCCGCCTCGTTCATAGACACAAGCCTCGTCGACCAACTCGTGAAAGAGGGTTACTACAAGTAGATGCGAGGCGTCGTCGAGGATCGAAGGTAGAGTATCGAGGATCGCGACTTTTCGATCGTCCATCATCGATCTTCGACCTGCGTCGGTT
>VBKX01000463.1 GCA_005879435.1 Deltaproteobacteria bacterium | reverse complement strand
CACTCGCGCGCTGCCCGGTCACACGCGGGCATTTCTAAAAATTCAGGAGGGCTGCAACTATTCCTGCACCTATTGCATCATTCCGACCGCGCGCGGGCTGAGCCGCAGTGTGCCGCCAGGCGAGGTGATGGAGCAAGTGCGTCAGCTAGCCGACGCGGGATACAAAGAAATTGTTCTCACCGGCATTCACCTGGGCGGCTACGGGCACGATTTGAACCCCAAGGTGGATTTAACCGCGCTGGTCGAAATGATTGCCGATAGCGGGCTTGTTTCACGGTTGCGATTGAGCTCCCTCGATCCGCGCGAGGTGCCGGATCGACTAGTAGACTTGATCGCCGCTTCGGACATCGTTTGTCCGCACTTGCATATTTGCGCCCAAGCCGGCGACGACGAGATTCTTAAGCAAATGCGGCGCAACTATGACACAAGTTACTATCGCGACCTGCTGGCGCGGGTACGCGAGCATTTGCCGGAGGCTGCTCTCGGCAGCGATATCATCGTCGGTTTTCCCGGCGAGAGCGACGCTCAGTTCGACGGCTCTCTGGAGTATTTCGAATCGCTACCACTCACTTATTTCCACGTTTTTCCTTATTCGTCGCGTCGCGGAACGGTCGCGGCTTCTCTTGCGGATCATGTGTCCGGGCCGGTGAAAAAAGTACACGCGCAGCGCATGCGACAATTAGGGGCGCGTAAGAAGCGTGACTTTTGTTCAAGTTTCCTCGGCCGGCGCGTTTCCGTATTGGTGGAAGAAAAAGTCGACGGCATGACCGGTTTTCGCCGCGGCTTCAGCCGGAATTATCTGCCAATCAGTGTGCGCGACAGCGGCGGTTTATCCAACCGCGAAGTGACTGTCGAGCTCACAGGTTTGGACAACGGCTGGCTCAGCGGGTTCGTTTCGGAGGCGGATTTCGAATTCTCCGCTGGCGACGGGCTTGTTGCCGGTCATTCATAGAAGGCGCGGGAGTGAAAAATCACACTCATCTCGATCTTTTGCAAAAAGAGCTGGGATATCACTTTAAGGATCCCGTGTTATTGCTGCGCTGCCTTACCCATGTCTCCTATGAACGAAAAAAAAGCGAGGGACACAATGAAGTTTTGGAGTTTCTCGGCGACGCGGTGCTCGATCTCGCGGTCAGCGATCTACTGATTCAGCGCAATCCCGACAAGAGCGAAGGCGTGCTGTCAAAAATGCGCGCGGCACTAGTGAACTCTGCCGTGCTCGCGGAAAAAGCGGCAATGCTTAACTTTGGACCTTTGCTGCGCATCGGCAAAGGCGAGGAATGGAGCGGTGGCCGCAGCAAATCGTCGATCCTCGCCGGCGCCTTCGAGGCGATTCTGGGCGGTGTTTATCAGGATGGCGGTTATGAAGCTGCCCGCGCGGTGGTGCAACGTTTTTTCGTCGACGATGTGTCGGCGAAGAAGCTCGGTCAACACGACTACAAGACGAGACTTCAGGAAATCAGCCAGATGCTGTTTCACGCTCCGCCCCTATATCGAATCGTTGCCGAGACCGGACCGGATCACGAGAAGCGATTCGTCACCGAGATCGCCGTCGGCGGCAAGGTTTTGGCAATCGGCGAGGGCAAAAGCAAAAAACAATCCGAGCAGGAAGCCGCGAAGCGAGCTCTCGGTGAATTGCAGAAAAACGGCGAGCAGACCGCGGCGGACTGAACGGCACTATCGTTTCATCCACGGGGTAACGAATCCGCTATGCCCCATCTGTCCACAGATGTGCTTGTGATCGGCGCCGGCGGCGCCGGCATGTATGCAGCGATCGCCGCGGCACAGCATGGCACATCGGTGCTGCTCGTCGACAAAGCCCAGGTGGGCCGCGGCGGGGCCACGATCATGGCGCAGATGACCGTCGCCGTCGCGCTGGCCGAACAGGAGCCGGACTCCGTCGAACTGCATCTCGAAGATACGCTGAAGGCTGGACGCGGTCTGTGCAACGAAGAGCTGGCCGCGCTCGTGTGCGCGGAAGCGCCGAAGCGCATCCGCGAGATGGAACAGTGGGGCACGCGTTGGGCGCGGGAAAACGACCACATCAAACAAGAAATGGCACCGGGCCACAGCGTCAAGCGCTGCTGTTACGTCGACTTTCTCAATACCGGCCCCGCCGTCGCCGCCACTCTCAGACGGAAGGTGAGCGAGATCTCTGCCATTCGACGCATCAGCAATCTTGCCGCGGTTGAAATTATTGTGCGCGATGGGCGTGCTATCGGCGCGGTTGTGCTCGATCTCGTCGATGGCGAGTTGATTGCGATTCACGCCAAAGCCGTGGTTCTCGCCGCGGGCGGATTGACGAAACTTTTCGAGCGCAACAGCGCTTCCACGAACATGGGTGGCGAGGCGTACGCGTTGGCCTTGTGGGCCGGCGCGGAGCTCATCGACATGGAATTCGTGCAATTTTTCCCCATCGGCCATCTCGCGCCACGGCTCGTCGGCATGGACCCGATCATGTGGGACCCGTATCGCTACAAGCTCGGAGGCAAACTGGTCAACGGACAATTCGAAGAGTTCATCGACCGCTACGGCAGCACGGATTTCGGTCAATACAACGCCACCCGCGACGTCGCGGCCTACGCAATCTTAAAAGAAGTCGAAGCCGGCCGAGGCACACCGCACGGCGGCGCTTATCTGGACTTTCGCCACATCCCCGAAGCGCAACTCCGCGCCGCTTTCGGACCCGTGATCGACCGCTTGCTCGTCAACGGCATCGATCTTACGAAAACGCCCGTGGAAGTCGGCCCGATGGCGCACTATCACATGGGTGGAATTCGCGTCGACGTGAATATGCGGACGCGAATCGAAGGGCTCTTCGCCGCAGGAGAAGCGGTCGGCGGCTCCAATGGGGCGAACCGATTGTCCGGCAACGCGATCACCGAAGCGTTCGTTTTCGGCGAGCGCGCGGGTATTAGCGCCGCTGACGCGGCGCGTCGTGCGAGCGCTGAATGGGACGAGAAGTTTGCCGACGAAACGATGGAGCGTTTGAAATCTCTCGGGGAAATGTCCGCGGAAAATGCCATAGCGCCGATCGCGCTGCAAGTTGAGCTACAGAAGCTGATGTGGGAGCAAGCCGGACCGTTTCGGACCGGCGATAAACTTACGTCAGCATTGTCACGGATCGAAGAGATGCGGAAGAAAGACTTACCGGAGTGTCGTGTCGGCAGTGAACATCGCTTCAATCTGGACTTGCAGGACTGGTTCGAGCTACGCGCGATGCTGACGACCGCCGAGACGGTCGTCCAGTCGGCGTTAGCGCGACCGGAGAGCCGCGGCGCTCATCAAAGGGAAGATTTTCCGATCGCGGATTATCGCTTCCTCAAAAACCAGGTGATGGAGATCAAAGACGGCGAATTGGCAACTCGATGGGTCGTCCCCAGCCGACTCGATCGCAGTCAAGCAATCCATGGTTGAGCGAAAGAACAAAACGGCGCGTCTGCGCATCAGCCGCGGTATGCCGGGCGGGGAACGTTGTTACGACACCTTTGAACTACCCTATGAAGACGGCATGTCCGTGCTTGACGCGTTGCGTTGGATTCGCGCGAATCTGGATAGCACGCTGGCGATCCGCTACAGCTGTATCAATGCCAACGCCTGCAAAACCTGCATGGCGCTGGTTAACGGCGAGGTGGAATATACCTGCATCGCCAAACTAACGCCCAACTTGATCACGGTGGAGCCGCTACCGAAGCGGCCTCTGATTCGGGATCTGGTAACGGACTCAGTTCCGGAAGATGAAAAAGTCTAAAAGCGGGTAATCGCCCAAATGTTTCATGTCTGAACTCAACCTAAAGGAATTCCTGTTTCAGGTCGTTGTATTGTCGTTGCCGTAGTGTGCTCGGTTTCGAAAATCCGTTCGGTGTCCCCCGGGCGGTTTTGGGTTCGCTGCTCCTGACACTCTTTCTAGGCTTCGTTACTGCTAAATTGTTCTTGACCTTTGACAGGGAGCAAAGGTTTATTGCCACGGGCGTGACCTTGTCGTCCGCGGTTGTTTTTGTACAGTCAAGTTTTATTGGATCGACCTGCCACTGAAAGCGCAACATTTTATCGGCGTTTTTCTCCTCCCATTGGTCGCGAGTGTCCTGAGCCATGGTTGGAGGAAAACTAAAAGATAATTCGAGTATCGTGCTTGATGGTCATGGTTGATAATTTCGGCAAACCTTTCCTCAGTGCCGAATGGCGTTATCTCGCCATGGTCAACTATGAGATCGAGCCGGCCGTTCTGATGCCATTCGTGCCGAAAGGCACGGAATTGGATTCCTGGAACGGTAAGACTTTCGTTAGCATGGTTGGGTTTCTGTTCCTGAATACGCGAGTGGTGGGACTGTCGATTCCGTTTTCATCAAAATTTCGAAGAGATCAATCTGCGCTTTTACGTACGGCGCAAAGGCGCTGATGGTTGGCGTCGGGGCGTCGTGTTCATAAAAGAGGTCGTGCCGCGGGTGGCGATCGCCGTGACCGCGCGCTGGCTATACAATGAAAACTACGTGGCTTTGCCGACGGGCAATGAAATTCTTCGATCGCCGGACAACTCTGCCCACGTCGAATCGGTGAAATACTTTTGGACCTTCCGTCACCAAACGTATTTCATCGAGGTGGCCACGCGCGGTGAGCCGACTCCCATTGCCGCGGGATCCGAAGAAGAGTTTATCGCGCAGCATTATTGGGGGTATTCTGTTCAAAAAGACGGTGGCACCGTCGAGTATCGCGTCGAGCATCCGCTTTGGCGTGTTTGGCAAGCTCGAAGTTCCCGTTTCGACTGCGATGTGGAAGAATTTTATGGCAAGCAATTCACGCGAGCGCTGAATGTGGCGCCTTCGTCGGCGTTTCTCGCGGAAGGGTCGGAAGTGACTGTGTATCACGGCAAAAGGATCGAATAGTTATTATGATTCTGCTGAAAAACCCCCCTCAGGGTTTTTGTCATTATCAATTGAATCGACGTTGACAAGTGACGATATCGCCTTCATGGTTTTTCCATGAGCGTGAGACCCGTC
>VBKX01000464.1 GCA_005879435.1 Deltaproteobacteria bacterium | reverse complement strand
CCACCGCAACCGATGAATTTGCCAGCGCGAAAAACAAGCAGAAAAGCGCCAAACCGAGTTTCTTCATTCGGGATGCGTTCAATCACTCGAAAATAATCGTCCTATTACCGTGCAAAAAAACGCGTTCCTCGAGCACCAGCTTCACGGCGCGCGCCAGCACGATTTTCTCGACATCGCGCCCTGCCTGCACCATCGCCGCTGCGGTGTGCGTGTGATTCACAGGAATCACACCTTGGGCAATAATCGGTCCGGTATCGAGATCATCGGTTACGATATGCGCCGTCGCGCCGATGATTTTCACGCCGCGCTCATGCGCCTGATGGTACGGCTTCGCGCCGATAAAGGCCGGCAAAAAGGAATGATGAATATTGATCATCCGGTCTGGATACCGCGCGACAAATTTCGGCGACAGGATGCGCATGTACTTCGCGAGGACGATATATTCTGGCGTATACCCGGCCAGCACATCGGCAACTCGGTCTTCGTGCACGGTCCGTTCTAGATTTTGATGGCTGATGCAGTGAAACGGAATGCCGAATTGCTCCACCAGTGATTTTAATTTTTCATGATTGCTGACCACCGCGCGAATCTCGCCCGGCAGTTCACCCGAATAATAGCGGATCAATAAATCACCGAGGCAATGAGCTTCCGTCGTCGCCATGATGACAAGCGGTTGGTGCTCGCCGGCGGTTAACTTTACGACGGCATTTTTCGGAAGAATCTGTTCGAGGTAAGAAACCACCCGATCCGGCGTCGTTGGACCTTCAAACGCCGTACGCATGAAGAAATGCTGGGATTCTAGATCGACAAACTCCTGATTGCTAAGAACGTTATAGCCGGCGTTATAGAGCACGCCGGTGATCTTATGCACTAGTCCAGGTTCGTCGGGACAGTCAATTCGAAGTATATGCGGCGCCAAGATCCGATCTCCATCACACAAAAATCTGCATCAGTATTACATGATGTATCGGCGAGATAAACGGCCGCCCCGGACTCGATGCGATGAGGGTATCCCGGCCAATCAACCGGTTGAGTTTTGCAAGCCGTTCGATCGGTATTGGGATACACAACGGATCGTTATGGAGATGAAATTATTTCAAACACAGGGTACTCGCCTGTCAAAGGTTTAAAATCTTCGACCGGTGAACCTGCGGGAATTGCAAAATAACGCTGCACGGTGAGCTTGTAGCGATCGAGATAAGCTTTTAGCACCTCCGGTTTTGTCTCATCCGAAATGCGATGCAAACGAATGTTTTCTCGCTGGCCTCCCTTAACTAAAGTCGCCTCTTGGCTAGCAATCACATTTCGAACCCACTGGGTGTATCCACGCGGCGCCACGAGATACCTCTTACCCTTGTGCTCGAGTAAATTGACGGGTGTCGAATAAACGCCGCCGGTTTTACGGCCGCGGACTTCAAGAAGAAAGTTGTGAGATAATCCAAGACCGATCTTGACCAGGCACCCCAATGCTCGGTTGACTATGCGATCAAGAAGACTCGGCTGATCGAACCGCATTGAGCAACCCAATCGTATCCTGACCCTGATCGACTCGAATATAAGCGAAGAATCGTCTCGACGCAGCAGCGTTTAATGCCTTGCCGTGCCGTTGCGATCTAACCCAAACATTTTCATCGCGTTGCCGCCGAGAATCTTTTCTTTGTCTAGCTCAGAGAGATTTTTCATCTGCTTGATCACATCGACCGTTCTCGGCCACGTAGCGACGGCGTCGCCGTGGTCGAAGTCGCTGCCGATGATGATGTTGTGATTCGGCCAACCGTTGACGGTGTCGGCGAGATACGACTCCCACGACACGCAAGCGATATAGAATTGATCGAAGTACTGACTCGGCATTTTTTGGATGCCTTTTTTGCCTTCGAAGAACTGCTGCACGGCGACGGAGATAGTTGCTTCGTTCGGCATATGGGCGTCGAGCGTGTGCATGATCCACGGCACCCAGCCGACGCCGCCTTCGAAGAAACCGAATTTCAATGTGGGAAACCGATCCAACGTGCCGCTGAAGATCAACCGCGCCGCGCTGACCATGTAGGTCAACGGAAAACCGAGCGCGGTTGGAAAATGCTGAAAGCCCTGGAAACGCTCGGCGCCAACCAGCCACGGATGGCTGTGCTGCAACTCGAATACGCGCGCCGCGGGATGAAGCAGAATGGGAATATCGAGAGCGGCGATTTCTTCATAAAGTGGATATAGCACTTCATTGTCCAAGTCGCCGTCGCCCCAGCCGCCGTTGAACTTGACGGCTTTGAGACCGAGTTCTTTGACCGCGCGCCGCAATTCTTTGATCGACTCGTTGATATCCGGCAGATAGATCCACGCTACACCGACGAAACGACCGTCGCCTTGGATATCTTCCGCGACGGTGTCGTTGTACGCACGCGCCAATTGCCGGCCGAGCTCGGCGTCGACTTCGTAAATCAGCTGCCGATTATCAGGAATCAATACCTGCACGTCGAAGCCGTCTTTTTTCATAAATTCGGCGCGCAACGAGAGACTCCAGCGTCCTTCTTTGAAAGAGTGAATCTTTTTACCGTCGCGATAGTAGGTCGCGACCCTACCCGGCACGACTTCGCCGTAACGAACCATGTCGCCCTTGTCTTCGACCACTTCTAGATGGCCGCGACCCGGATGTTTGACCTTGTCAATGAACCGCAGCGGCCAGTAATGGGTATCACCATCGATGTACATAATTCCTCCAGAACAATTTCGGGTCCGGTGCTCCCGTCTTGAGTTCAACTCGAAATGCCAGACTCAT
>VBKX01000465.1:2110-3523 GCA_005879435.1 Deltaproteobacteria bacterium | reverse complement strand
CTGCGCGTTCGTGACTTTCATGATCGGCCTGCTTACCGTCATCGAGTATCTGACTGGAAGCAACTTCGGTCTTGATCAAATCTTGTTTTCCGACGCCGCCAACACCGGCGCAACGTATCCGGGACGCATGGCGATCGCCACCGCTTGCGGCTTTCTGTTACTTGGCACCGCGCTTTTGCTGTTCGACCTCAAGACCATCGGCGGCCATCACCCCAGCGAGTGGTTGGCAATTTTCACTGGAGCGATTGCGCTGATAGCGGTCATCGCTTACGCCTACGACGTTCGTACGCTTTACCGGATTGACGCGTTTTCTTCGGTCGCGTTGCATACCGCGATCCTCTTTTTGCTTCTTTCGGTGGGGGTTGTATGCGCGCATGCTGACCGCAATCCGATGGCGCTGTTCAGCCGATTCCGCTTCGGTCTGGTGCCGCAAATCGTTACCGTCGTCGTGCTCGTGGTCGTGCGGGCTGATCGGCACCGTAACGGTGCGCCAGAGCCAGAACACGCTGCGCGAGCAAATTATCGCCAACAATCTCGCTTCCGTCGACCTTGCCGCTGAATTGGCCCACCGTTATATCGAGGGCACGCAGATAGCCGTCCGGCTTTTTGCCCGAAGCCCTTTCATCGAACAATCGGTATTCAGCGGTAATTTCAGCCGGGCCACGCCGGAGCTGCAGGAATTCCTCCGACTCAATCCGCGGGTGAACGGTTGCAGCCTAATCGACAGCAACGGCTTCTACCGCGCCACAGGCACAACTCCGGCAATTAGTCCCGGTAACTCGGCGCGGGACCGGGAGTGGTATCAACAGGTGATAGCGACCGGCAAAGACTATCTCGGGTTGCCAACGATTACGCGTAGCACGGCCCGGCCCGTGGTTCCCTACGTCGTTCCTATTCTCAACTCAAAAGCAGGAATTAAGGGTGTGCTTCTTTGCGGCATCTCTCTGGCGGCACTCAATGACGCTTTCGCCAAGTTCCAAACCAGCCCTTCCGCCCGCGCTTCTCTCACCGATCAGCGCGGTGGCGGCGTTATCCTAGCTCACATGGACCGCGGTCGCATTCTGAAATCGGCCACGGGACGCAACAAGGCCGTCGATCGGATGCTCAAGGGCGAGCGTGGCGCCGTGGAGACAACGGACAGCGCGGGGGAGCTGAATCTTGCGGTCTATTCGCCGGTGCCCAACTTGCCTTGGGGAACCATGATTCTGCAGCCGAGCGAAGCAGCCTTCGCTCCCATCTACAAGGCCGCTCGCCAGAGCATACTGTTCACAGCCCTATGTCTCGTGTTTTCAGCTGTTGTCTGCGGATTATTGGCGCGGCGCATGACCCGTCCGCTGGTACGGCTTCGTACCGCGGCCGGCCGCCTCGCCGCCGGAGATGTCGCAATACGGATGAACTTTATCCGCCAAGACG
>VBKX01000465.1:0-2091 GCA_005879435.1 Deltaproteobacteria bacterium | reverse complement strand
GCTGCCAATGAGGACCTGCACGTGCAAAATCTCCAGGTCCAAGACGCCAATCGATTGAAAAGCGAATTTCTCGCCAATATGTCCCACGAATTGCGCACACCGCTTAATGCCATTATCGGCTTTGCCCAACTCATGCACGACGGTAAAGTTGGTGCGGTCAACGCCAACCAAGAAGAATATCTTAACGACATCCTCACCAGCGCCGATCATCTGCTCCAGCTCATCAACGACGTACTCGACCTCGCTAAAGTGGAGTCGGGCAAATTGGAGTTCGAACCCGAGCCGGTCCATCTTACCAAGTTGATCGCCGAGGTGCGCAACTTCCTTCAGCCTTTGGCAGCAGCCAGACGTTTAACCGTCGACGCCGAGGTCGATGATGCCGTGGAACAGGTGATCCTTGATCCAGCGAAACTAAAGCAGGTGCTGTATAACTATCTTTCCAACGCGATCAAGTTCACGCCTCAGGAGGGGCGTATCTCAGTGCGAGCGCGCATGGAGGATCAAGCGCATTTTCGTTTGGAGGTCGAAGACAGCGGTATCGGTATCACGCCCGATGAAATTGAAAAGCTATTTATCGCATTTAAACAACTTGATTCGAGCACGACGAAAAAGCACCAAGGCACCGGGCTCGGTCTGGTCTTGACTAAAAAAATCGTCGAAGCTCAGGGCGGCCGAGTCGGTGTTCAGAGTCATCGAGGTCACGGGAGCATCTTCCACGCGATCTTGCCGTTAGCCGCCGATATGAAAAAAACGTCCGCGCCGGCCCCTGCGCTCGCGGCGCCCGCGCCAGACGCGCCAGCGATCCTCGTCATCGAAGATAGCGAAGCGGATCTCAAATGGTTGATCCAGACTCTGACCCAAGCGGGTTACCGCGTTGAGACCGCAAAGACCGGTGCCGAGGCGATAGTGAAATCACAGGCGCGCACTTACGCGGCGATCTTGCTCGACCTCATTCTGCCCGACACCGGTGGCTGGGAAATCCTGCACGCGATTCGTACCGCAGGTCCCAACCAGAATACACCCGTCGTGGTGGTTACCGTTGTCGCTGAAAAAGGCGTGGCTAAAGGATTTCCGGTTCAAGATTATCTGGTGAAACCGATCCACCCGAAAGCACTCCTGGACGCGCTGAAAAGCGCCGGTGCTTACCCCAGAGACGTCACGAAAAGAGTCATGGTGGTGGATGACGACGCAAAAACCCTGAAGCTTGCTCAGGTCGGTCTTCAAGCCAGCGGTTACGAGGTCGTCTGCCATAACAGCGGCGCCAGCGCGCTTCATGATGCAGCGCACTCAGAATTTGCCGCAGTCGTCCTGGATCTTGTGATGCCGCAGATGGACGGTTTCGAATTTCTCGATCGCTTTCGCCAAATCGACAAGTGTCGAAACACGCCGGTGATTGTCTGGACGAACAAAGATATCACCAGCGCCGATTTCGAACGGCTTAAAATTTCGGCCCAGAGTATCGCGCTGAAGAACCGTGATGGCATCGCTACCGTGCTTAAAGCGTTGCAGCACCAAGCGCTAGCGGGCGGAACCGCCGCGCTGGCACATGAATCGGCAAGTGCCCATCAACGAGCTAACCCATGAAGAAAAAGACGCGGATTACGCGCGACCCTCGTGGAAGCTTCGCCCGACGCGCTTATCGCGCTCGACGCTGAGGGTACGATTCTGTATTGGAGCGCCGGGGCCGAAGCCGTCTACGGATTCGCCAAAGGCGAGGCGCTCGGAGTACGGCTGCAGAATCTGGTGACGCCGCCGGAGTTCGTCGCCGAAGGCGAGCAAATCATCCGCGACGCCATTGAACACGGTCTAGCCGTGCACGAAGCCGTGCATCGCAAAAAAGACGGCTCAGCCATTTACGTCGACATTACTGCCAAAACGGTGCGCGATAAGACGGGAAATATCGAATTCGTCGCCGTGAGCCATAAGGACGTCACCCAGCTCAAAGTTTTGAATCACGGAAAAATTCTCGAGGCGAGATACCGCGGGCTGCTCGAGTCCGTGCCTGACGCTATCGTCATGGTGAACAACACGGGACGGATTGTTCTGGTCAACGGACAGGCTGAAGAGCTGTTTGGCTACACAAAGGCTGAG
>VBKX01000462.1 GCA_005879435.1 Deltaproteobacteria bacterium | reverse complement strand
ATATTTTCGCAGGCCAAATGGGCGCCGCCCAACTGGGCGACCGAATCGTCGCCGTAACCCACCAAGACGCGTTCATAGAAGGCACGCGCTTTTTTCAATGCTGCATTGTCGGCTGCGGGCTCGGCTTGTCCGGGAAGAAGGTCGCTCAGTCCAAGCGTCGGATCGCCGAGAAATTCGTCCAGAAAAGTTCGCCGCAAACTCTTTGTCGAACGGCTGTAGCGCGAGAACAGCGCGCCGGCAACTTCCTGCGGCAGCTTGAGACCGAAGGTCGAGCGATCGAGATTGGTAAAGTAGGGCGAAAGACGTGCTTCTTCTTCGGCAGTAAACTCCTCGGAGAATAACAACTTGCAGTCGCCGACGACGAGAAACGTTAGTGAACAGTTGCCGGGACACAAACGGCGTTCACCAGAGCGCCCAGTAAGCCGTTGTTTCTCGCGGACCAACGAATCAGCGGATGGACCAGCGCCGGCCGGTAGATAGCGAAGCGCAGGAGCGAATTTAACAGCACACGCGATCGCAATGTGCGTGCACAGGTTTGCTCGTAGGTCCGAAGATAATTCGCGGACAGGTCGCCTTGGCGCAGTGCGCGATCGAGCGTTTCCGCAGCGAGCATACCGCTGCGCATAGCGAAACAAATTCCCTCGCCCGTTATCGGCTCGGTTACTCGCGCCGCATCGCCGACGAGAACAACGGCGTCGGCAAAAGAACGTCGCTTGGGAAAGTAGACGGGATAGGCGGCGCGAAACCCATCGACTTTCTCGCGCGGCTCAAGAACCGATTTGAGATACGGATTTTTCGCCAAACGCTCGGTCAGCAAAAATTCATCTACGCCAACACGCGGGAGAATGCGTTTATCGATGGCGAGACCCAGACTGGCCGTGCCGTCGCCGACGCCGACCAGACCCGCATAGCCTCCCGGAAAAAGGTGGATCTCGATTTGCCCGTCGGTGCCGCCCGAGCCATGGATGCGCGTTTGGAAACCAATGGACCGGCCGCGCATCGCGGCGCGCGTGTTCATGCCGAGCTGTTGGGCAACCCAGGAGTTCCGTCCATCGGCGCCGACAAGAATCTTGGCGCGCCAGCTTTCTCCCGCGCCCATGTCCAACTGCCATTCTTTCGAATGTTTTGAAATCTGCTTGACTCGCTGCCCGGTTCGGATCGTGACTCCGGCTTCCTCCGCCCGTTGAAGCAGCACGTGGTCCAGTTGCGCGCGTCTGATGCCGAGACCGAAAGATCGGTTTTGGTTCAACTGTGAAAATGTTGCTGCCGCGCTCGCGCCGCAATAAGAGGTAATGCGAAAACCCGTTACGCGGGTGTGCGGTTGCGCCAGAAGGCGCTCTTCCACGCCCAGGTCGCGAAAGGTCGGCCAATTGATCGGGTTGACGAAATCACCGCAGAGCTTTTCTCGGGGGAATATTTGCTTATCGATCAAAGCAACGTCGTAACCGCTGCGCGCCAATGCAATGGCGGTTGCCGAGCCCGCCGGGCCGGCGCCGACGATGGCGACGTCAAAGATCCTCGGCATCAGTGCGAAAACTCCAATCGCGCCGTGATGCGAAACGGGAAAACCGAGATCAGCCGGAAATGGTCGTCCGCCACGCGGCGAAAAAGCTCGCGCCATTCGGTCCGGGTAAATGCGCGCTTGACCGAGAGGGGCGCATCGGTGCGCGTCATGATGTTCGCGGTGCACAGCCGGGTAAGAACTTGAACGCCGTAATACGCCAGCGGATGACGCACCAAGTCGCTGACAATGACCGCGCGGCGCGCCAAGTGCGACCAGTTCGCAAGCATGGTGACGACCTTCTCCTCGGAAAAATGATGCAGAATTTGCGAGGCCAAGACGAAATCGAAAGAACGCGGCGAAAACGGTAGATTCGCGCGGCCAATCGCGCGGTAACCGGGTCCTGATCCAGAGCGACGACGCTGATGTCGATGGACCGCCGCTGACACCAGCGAACAATGCGTCCGGGAATATCGGCGCTGCCGGTGCCTACGTCAAGAAGCGAAAAACTTTTGAGCCTTTGCTGGTAGACGACCTCGGCGATCGCCGATTCGACGCAACGGTAGCCGCCGAGGAAACGATTAAAGAGCCGCAAATTTTTCAGGTCTTCTTCTAAAAGATCTTGCGGCTGATTCGGCGAATCCATCATCTCTTGCTCGTAACTGCGCTTCATACGCTTTCGCCGCGCGCCACCACCAGCGCCGAGTTTTTTGAGCCGAAGCCGATGCAGTTACAGAGCGCGACGGCTGTCGACCGCTCGACGCTGTGATTGGGAATATAATTCAAGTCGCATTCCGGATCGGGCTCGGCGTAATTGATCGTCGGCGGCAGGAAGTCATGATTCATGCCCAGGATCGTTCCCACCACGCCGGCCGCGCCCGAGGCGCCTTGCGGGTGGCCGATCATCGATTTCACCGAGCTCATCGGGATGTCATAGGCGCGCGCGCCGAAGCAAAGTTTTGCCGCGACGGTTTCAATCCTGTCGTTGAGCAATGTCGAAGTTCCATGCAGCGCAATATAACCGATTTCGTCCTTGGCCACGCCCGCGTCTTCGATAGCCAACGTCATGGCCCGCGCCGGCTCCTCGCCGTTCGGATTGAGCCGCACTCGGTGATAAGCGTCGCAGGTCGACCCGTAACCTAAAAGTTCCGCGTGGATCGTCGCGCCCCTGGCGAGCGCACGTTCGCGTTCTTCCAAGATCAACACCCAAGCGCCTTCGCCAAGTATGAATCCATCGCGCGTCCGATCGAAGGGCCGCGATGCACGCTGGGGCTCATCGTTGCGCGAAGCTGACACCACCCGCATGACACAAAAGCCTTGCATGATCCCCGGCGTGATCGTTGCGTCTGCGCCGCCGCTGATCAAGTGTTCGGCAATACCGAAGCGGATCATATTGAAAGCGTAGCCCAGCGCATCGGTCGAACTGGTACATCCCGTCTAGATCAAGTGGCTTGGGCCGCGCAAATCAAAGTAGAGCGAAACTTCGCTCGACAGACCGCCGGGAGTCGAGCTGGAAACGTTGTAAGCGCTCACCCGGCGCAATTGATCGGAA
>VBKX01000460.1:2034-6848 GCA_005879435.1 Deltaproteobacteria bacterium | reverse complement strand
GGAAATTATCAAGCTCAAAGTGCCCGACGTCGGCACTCAACTGGCCGAGGAAGTCGTGCGGCTGCTGCACCGGCTGCGGAAATTGGATTTGAAGAAAACTCCGAGCATCAGCGAAACCCTCGACTGGGTGCGCGCGTTGACTTTGCTCAATATCAAACAGCTCGACCACGACCTCGTGGAAGAGACGCTTTCCACATTGATGAAGTATGAAGCCGACATCCGCAAGGCGCATCAGGAGCTGAAAGCTTACCTCGCCGAAAAGCAGGCGCAACGTCCCGGCGCTAGCAGCGAAAAAGATCATCTGCACTGACCGGTTGATTTAGCATGGAAGAACGTCTTATCGAATTTGCCAGTATATTGCGGCGCAACGGCATGCGCGTGTCACCGTCCGAAAACATGGACGCGTTTCGTGCTCTCGAGTTGATCGGCATCGAAGATCCATTGCTTTTTCGCCACACGCTGCGCACCACACTGATCAAGCGCGGCAGCGACGTCAAGCCCTTCGAAGAGCTGTTTGATTATTTTTTCTTAGGCATCGGTCAAGCGCTCGATGCCATCGACCGGCGCATCATGGAAGAACTCGGGCTATCGCCCGAACGGTTTCAAGAGATGCTCGAACAGATCCAGCGCCTGCTCAAGGAAATGGAAGGGGATCTTTCCGAGCTGACGCGCGCGCTGCTTAACAACGATCGCGGCGCGCTCGAACGGCTGCTCCGAGACGCAATCCAGCAAGAAATGGACCAAGGCACGCCGGACAGTTTTCGTTTGACACCCTACACGCGGATGGCGGCGCGCTTGCAGCTTGACCGGGTGCAGAGCGAGCTCGAGCGCTTTAAAGGCATGCTGCAAATGCTGGGGGAAAACGGTGAAGATTTGCAAAACGTCTTGCGCTACCTCGACGAGCGCATGCGCGACTTAAACCGGCTGTTGCGCGAAATTATTCAGCAAGAGCAGCGCAAAAAAGGGCTGGAACCGAGGGACTTTTCCCAGCGCAGCTCGCTTGCCGATAAGAGCTTCGCTTTCTACACCGAAGACGATATTCGGCGCATGAACGACGCCGTTGCCCGTCTGGCGCAGCGGCTGAAAAATCGCTTGTCGGTGCGGCGCAAGAAAGCCGCGCGCGGCCGCTTCGACGTCAAGAAAACCCTGCGCTCGAATCTGCAGTACGGTGGCGTGCCGTTTCATATCCGGCTCGACCGGCGCAAGAAAACCAAGCCGCAGGTGATGGTGCTGTGCGACATTTCCGACTCAGTGCTCAACGCGTCGCGTTTCATGCTGCAGTTTGTCTACTCGGTGCAGGATCTCTATTCTAAAGTGCGCAGTTTCGTGTTCGTCGCGGAGATCGGCGAGGTCACGAAGTTGTTCGAAGAAAATGACATTCAGGCGGCGGTGGAAGCGGCCTTGAAAGGCGACGTCATCGACGTTTTTTCCCACTCCAATTTTGGCCGCGCTTTCGAACAGTTCTACAAGAACTTTTTCTCGGCGGTCAATAGCAAGACGACGGTGCTGATCATCGGCGACGGGCGCAATAACTACAATCGCCCCAACGATTGGGTGCTGCGCGAGATCCAGCAGAAAGCGAAGCAGTTGATCTGGCTGAATCCCGAGAGTCGCATGACCTGGGGTATCGGCGACAGTGAAATGCCTCGCTACGCGCCCCATTGTCACGTCGCCGAAGAGTGCCGCAGCATCACTCAACTTTACAAAATCGTCGATTTGATTGCCCCATGAATAAAGCGGTTTATATCCAAACTTACGGCTGCCAGATGAATCAGTATGATTCGGAACGAATCGTCCAAGTCCTGGCGCGCCACGGCTATGACCCAACCGAGCGGATCGACGCGGCTGATCTGATCTTGCTCAACACGTGCAGCGTCCGCGATAAAGCGGAACAAAAAGTCTACAGCGCGCTCGGCAGCTGGAAGGAATATAAAAACAATCGCGACGGCGTGATTATCGGCGTCGGCGGCTGTGTCGCGCAGCAAGAGGGCGCGAATCTGCTGAAACGGGTGCCGCACCTTGATCTGGTCTTCGGCACACACAATATTCATAAGCTTCCGCAAATGGTCGAGCAAGTCCAGGAATCGCGGGCACGGCCTGTGGAAATCGCCTTCTACCGCGATCCCGGCTACATGGAGGACGCCGACGGTCGAACCGAAGTACGCGGCGTCAAAGCGTTCGTGACCGTCATGCAGGGATGCAATAAGGTTTGCAGCTTTTGCATCGTGCCTCATGTGCGCGGACGCGAGCTTAGCAGGCCGAGCTTCAAGATTCTCGCTGAAGTCGAATCATTAGTGGCTAAAGGCATCGTTGAAGTGATGCTATTGGGACAAAACGTTAACTCGTACGGCAAGCTCACGCACGGCGAGTTAAGCTTCGCAGACCTTCTAGCTCGTATCGATGCGATCGACGGCGTGCGCAGGATTCGTTTTACGACTTCCCATCCGCAGGATCTCTCGCCGGAGCTAATCGAGGCGTTCGCCACGCTTGACCATCTTTGTGAGCATTTGCATCTGCCTGTCCAGTCAGGCGCCGACAGCGTGCTGGCGCGCATGCGTCGCGGTTATACGCGAGACGAATATTTGAGCCGCATCGAGCGCTTGCGTGAGCGCCGCCCCGATGTCGCCCTCAGCACCGACATCATTGTTGGATTTCCCGGCGAGAGCGACTTGGAATTCCAACAAACCCTAGAATTGCTGAAACAAGTGCAGTATGATGAAATTTATTCATTCAGTTATTCGCCACGGCCGCAAACGGTCTCAGCAAAACTCTATGACGATGACATTCCCAGTGAAGTAAAAAGTCACCGTCTGCAGACTGTGCAGGCGCTGCAACGGCAAATATCACTGCTAAAGAATCGTCAACGGATCGACAAGCTGGAGGAAATATTGGTCGACGGACGTTCGAAATTGAAGAACGGGCAAGTGATGGGCCGTACGCGCGGCAATCGAATCGTCAACGTGTTACCGGTGAGAATTACCGGCGCAACCGCTAACTCGTTGATCGGCGAGACTTACTCGGATAGACCTTATTTGAACTCCCAGTTATTAAAAGGGGACATGGCATGAGGAAAAGAGAAGATACCATCCAAATGGCAGTCGGGGGCTTAACGTTGGATCCAGTCACCAAGACGCCCATCGTTATCCTCAAGGATACTGAAAACAAGCTCAATCTGCCGATCTGGATCGGTCTTTTAGAAGCCACCGCCATGGCCACGGAAATCGAAGGGATCAAGATGGCGCGCCCGATGACCCATGATCTGCTGAAATCGATTCTCGGCGAAGTCGGTTGTTCCGTGGAATGCGTGGAGATCACCGAACTCAAGGAAAATACCTACTACGCCGCCGTTAACCTCAAATTGGCTGGACGTGATCTGATGATCGATTCGCGTCCCAGCGATGCGATCGCGTTGGCACTACGCACGAAAAGTCCGATCTATGTTGCCAAAGCCGTGCTCGAGGCTTCGAGCATGCTACAGCAAAACGAGGACGCTAACGAGCGCGGAGTCGAGAACGTCTCCAACGTTTCGAAGGAAAAATGGGCGGAAATTTTGGAAAAAATGGGGCCGGACGACTTTAAGTATAAGCAATAGTCGTATTTTTCGAGTCTTTCTCTTTCAAAGTTATTACTGCCCGTCGTACCGAAGCAGAATCGTAGATTTTCTCTACGCTGCTGCCGGTTAGTAGGTTCATGGCAACCGCAAGCAAACGCATCACAAGAAAACAATTGCGCCAACCCGACTGGTTTCAGGTCGGCTCCGACCATGCGCTTGAGTACTTCACCGGACATAAAGCGGTCGTCTTCGCGGCCGCGGCTGTGATTGTTGTGTTAGTTGCGGCATTGTGGGCTTGGCAGTCGTTTAAAGAAAATCAGAACACCTTGGCATCGCGTGAATTTACCCGAGCGCTGTCGTTGTACCAGAATCAAAAATATAGCGACGCGGTTGCCGCGTTCGAAAAGGTCCAAACCTTCCGCTGGTCCCGCTATTCAGTGCTGGCGCATATTTACCTCGCCAATAGTTATTTAGCGACGAATCAACTGGACAAGGCGCTCAACGCGGCCGAGCGCTCCGTGGTCGCCACCAAACCCGATAGCCTGTATCGGCAAATCGCGCTCGTCACGCGGGCGGAGACCGAAGAACAGATGAAACAGTGCAAAGCCGCCATCGAGCACTTTGCCGAAGCGGAAAAAATTCCCAGTGCGCTGCAGTCCCGTGCCTTGCTCGGCAAGGCACGCTGCGCCGAGCAACTGGGTGATACGAAGACGGCGGTGCAGGCTTATAAAGATTATGTGAAGGAGAACCCAGGCTCACCGTTGGCGGTAAAAGTGGCGGAGCTGGAAGCGAAGAGTTCCGTGCCAGCCCCCACGAAATAGCGCGATTTTTTTGATTTGTATAACGTCTGATAAGATATATTATGTAAACTTTGATATCTAGGTCAACTTTCGGTCCACTGCCGTGATACACCCTCTCTCCCCTTCATTCGCATCCAGAATCAGCGATAGTAAACTGAGGCTCTTGCATCCAAAATTGAGGGGACTCGCACTAAATTTTTAACGCGGAATGCGGAGAGAATCAGAAGTAACGCCACAGCCACCATTTCTCGAAACCGATCTTCGCCCAATAGATCATTCTTGATGGACCCCAGGTTCTCGGTTCAGTGGCACCGAACGGCGGCCAGCCGGTCGGATATGTCGTTCGATTTGCGGCAGCGCGTCCAGCGCCGAACGCCAGCAGTCATATCGTATGCAGCCAGAGATCTACTGGCCGGCCTTTGCCCGTGAGCTCAACGGCAAGATTATGAGCTAGCACGTCG
>VBKX01000460.1:0-2015 GCA_005879435.1 Deltaproteobacteria bacterium | reverse complement strand
ATCCACTCTGATACCGGTTTCCGTGTCAGCTAAGCCGCTGTCGAGCAGCACTTGCGCTGGCCGGTGCGGTGGCACCATGACCAGCAGGTCGTAAGGTATCCTGTAGTTGTATAAACCTTGGACGACTTTTCGTTCCGGATCGATGGAGCGAACCACGAACTCGTAGTTTTGTTTGATGCCGCGCCGTTTGCTCTCGGCGTCCATCCATACCGTTGGATCGTGTGCCTCGCCGATGGGTTCGGCTTCGCGGGTGAAGTAATCGATCTCGACGCGCTCGCGAATTCCTCTTTGGCGAAAATAGCCGTCGAGCATCCATTGCGCTTCGTACGGTGCCGGTGGACAGCGGTAAGGTCCGAGCGGAACACCAACGACGACTCTGCCGCCGTTAAAGGACGCAAGCGTGTCGTGCAAACGTACAGCGGATTCGATTTCCCAGGGATGTTGCGACGACTCGGCGAAACCCGGAACCAAATCTGGCCGCGTCTGCAAGCCGAGCGAGACAATCAAGTAATCGTAGTTAATCTTCTCCCGCTCCAGAGAAACTTCTCTGCGCACTGGATCGATACCAAGTATTTCCGACTGAATAATTTTGACGTTGCGCTTTTCGAGAAGCCTCAAACTGCGGCTTATGTCGCGCGGCTGGCGTTCTCCAAGCATGATAAAAAGAAACGCCGGCATGAAAATATGCTCCGCACGGCGGTCGACCAGAATCACGTCATGGTCCGCGCCGAGCTTGCGCCCCAAGTGCGTTGCCGCGACGACGCCGCCGCAGCCGCCGCCGAGGATGACGATTTTTTTGCGTTGGAATGCAAACGCCATGTTGCTGTATGCGAGATGAATCGATGACGAGAATTATCTTTTGTCACCGAGCTGTTGCTGCGACCGCAAGGCTAAGCCGCGCAAGTTTCTGCGCCGTTGCTCGCGCCACAACTCCTGCTCTCTTTTGCCGTCAAGGGTTAACTCTTTACCGAAGCCAGAGGACGCACGTAGAAACCATATGATCAGTTTATCCGACAGATCTTTTATCCATTCCATAAATCGCTACACCGTCGCGCGCTCTGGGCGCGCTGCTGATTCTGCAACTCTCCGAATCTGTTTCGCTAACGCAGAAAGGTATCTTCCTGCCGGAGCGTGTCTTGAGCATCGAGCAAAGCTTGAGGCGTCGGCCCGGCTTCGCCGATCAAGCCGACCTGGCGTAAAAATTGGCCGATCTGCGCGTGATCGCGCGGGCTCACCGGTGCATAGGGCCGGCAAGGGTTGCCAATATCGACGCCGAAATGCTTCATCGCCGATTTCATCACCGGCGGTAAGCCGTAAGCAGCCCACTTGCCGGGAAACAGCGCGTAACAGCGCGCCCAGAAGCGAGCTCGATCCAAATCCCCTGCCCTGAATGCTTTTACGATCTGCGCGCCGACCCGAGTTCCGGGCGGCGGCATCGTCGCGCCGGAACCGCCGAGCATCAACGTAACTAACAGCGGCTGCATCGTGGTGAAATAATGCCCGCGCCCGGCGAGATCGATTTGTTCGATCAAGCGGGAAATTTTCGTGATGTCTCTTGAGCTCTCCTTAAAATAACGAATGTTGTCGATCTCGCTGATCTTGACGAAAGCGTCTTGCGGCGGGTCCGCGCCGGGCCCGGGGTTGTGATAACAGGTTACCGGCAACGGGCTCGCCGAGGCGACTTGCGTATAAAATTCCATCAATTCGGCGATCGTCGGCTGTCCACCCCACGGCCGCAGCGGCATCAACACCTGCACTAGATCGCCGCCTACTTTTGCCGAATACTCCGCTAGTTCCAATACCTCTTTGGGCGATGGGCTCGAACAGCCAAGAATTACCGGCACGCGTTTGTTCACCATCTCCGTGGCGACTTTTAGGACTTCTTTACGTTCGTCGCGCGAGAGCATGGTATATTCGGCGGCTTCCACAGCGGCGATTGTAATCGCATCGCAATCGGCAACGATAAAATCGATTTCTTTCTCGAGCGCTTTGTAATTGACCCGATCGTTCTCCTC
>VBKX01000459.1 GCA_005879435.1 Deltaproteobacteria bacterium | reverse complement strand
CGGCGCGCCCGGCCCCGAAGTGTGCGCCGCGGAGGCGAAGGCATTTGCCGCCGAGATCAAGGCGGAGTTGGAAAAGCGCGGCTTGCTCGGCGAAAAGCTCGGCCTCGGCAGTTTCGACGGCTATGCGCGGGAGGCTTTGGTCAACGCCGGCGTCAAAAACATCGTCGATACGCGACAGCTCATGCTCGAAGCGCGCATGGTGAAGAACCAGGATGAAATCAGTTGTCTCAAAACTTGCGCTGCCATGGTGGACGGCGTGTGGTTTCGCATCTGGGAGAAATTGAAACCTGGTATGAGAGATACCGACTTGATGACCCTCGGCTCGACGGCGGGTTACGAGCTCGGTTTGGAGTCCGCGGTGCCCGGCGGCTGGCGCACCGGGCCGATGACCTTCGACCGTGGCCCGCACGCGACCAGCCGCGTCATCCAATTCGGCGACCTGGTTTACGGTTCTTATTGCGGTGCGACCTACATGGGCTACGGCAGCTGTACCTATCGGACGTTCATCGTCGGGCGCCAGCCGACCACCCGAGAAAAAGATTGGTACAAACAGGTGCGCGACCGTCTCGATGCCGTGATCGGCGAAATCAAGCCGGGCAAGACGACGGCGGACGCGGCGAAGCATTTTCCGCCGGCGACCAAGTGGGGATATCAAAGTGAAGTGGAGATTCTCGCCAGCGAGATCGGCCACGGCATCGGACTCGGCACCAGCACCGGTTACGATATTCCAATCATCAACCGGCTGTGGTCTTTCGACCATCCTCAAGTATTCGAAGAAGGGATGACGATCGCCGTCGAATCCCGCGAGGGCGAAGCTCGCCTCGGCGGCGCGCGCTTGGAAAATATGCTCGTGGTCACCAAGAACGGCGCGGAGATCATGGATTACTTCCCGCGGGAGGAAATTTTAGTCGCGCCGCGGTGAGGAGGCTTTTTCAGACGATGAGTCGGACGGTGAGCTCCAAGTGATAGTTTTCGGATGTCTTTCTTCGTGGTAAAAGCGTCGCAGCTTTTTGATCCTGGCGTACACTGAAGAGCCGAGATTTTTGAGAGCGGCCAAGGCAAAGAGAAAACTCGGTCAGCGGCGCGTCAGGATTCGTGCTCATCATGAGCTAGAGTGCGCAGCGCATTAATATTTTCTGCCTAGCATTTCCCGATTAACCTCAGCCGCGTTCGGTTGCATGGCCGTGTAATCCGTGAAAGATTAGCGCGGGAAATTGGTTCATGCCCGTCAATATTCTCGACAAAATTACTGTTATCGAATGTGCGACCTTTGTGACCGGCCCCTACGCTACTGCGCTTTTGGCCGACCTCGGCGCGCGTGTGATCAAGATCGAGTCGCCGCCGGGCGGAGATCCTTATCGTTACTTTGCGCCGGATCCGTTCTTTAGTTTCAACTTCGCGCATCTCAATCGAAACAAGGAAAGTTTGATGCTGGATCTCAAAGCGCCCGAGGGTAAAACGATTTGCCTCGAGCTGCTGAAAAAAGCCGACGTGTTCGTGGAGAATTTTCGACCCGGCACCGCCGACCGGCTCGGCTTTGGCTACGAAACGCTCAATCGCCTCAATCCAAAATTGGTCTACTGTTCAATCTCCGCCTTCGGTCAGAGCGGGCCTTACGCAGAGAAACCTGGATTCGACACGCTGGGTCAGGCGATGAGCGGGCTGTTGAGCTTGCTCAGCGATCCGAGCGATCCCAAGGTCATGGGCATGGCGGTGTCCGATTACGTCACCGGGCTTTCCGCTGCTTATGGCATTCTCGGCGCTTTATTGGCGCGGCAAAACTCCGGCGCGGGATGCCGCTTGGAAACCTCGCTGCTGCAGGCGACGCTGTCGTTCATCGGCGAAACTGCCGCGGGTTATTTGCGAACGGGCAACGTGCCCAACCGTATGGCGCGCGTGAAGAACGCGCATGCGTTCGCTTTCGTCTGTAAAGACGGTTTGCCCCTGGCGATTCACTGCTCGGTGCCGGAGAAATTTTGGCTGGCGCTCTTGAAGTCCGCTTTATAAGCAGAGAGGCGCGCCGGCAGAATTACGAGGCGCTTGAACGCACATTGTCACCGACGTTCCAAACCAAAACGCGGGATGAATGGCTAAGAATCCTCGAAGCTCACGATGTACCGGCAGTGCCGCTCTATAACATCGCCGAAGTGCTCGACGATCCTCAGGTGAAACATCTCGCCCTGACCGAAACCATCGAACACCCGAAGGCGGGCGCGCTCAAGTTCGTCGGCGCGCCGGTGCGCTACGCTAATCTGGCCAAAGCGAAATCTGCGCCGCCGCCGCTCGTCGGCGAGCACAGCAGAAGAATTCTCCGATCCTTGGGTTACGACAGCGACCAAATCGAAGCTTTGGAGGCACAAGGCATCACGCAAATCGTTCCGTAGGCGCCGTCGTTAGTTTCAATTAAGCCGTGTTTCGCTTTTCCTTCTCAATGATACAGGTTCTCTGCATACTCACGTTGGTTCATGCGCTGCTGATAGCTTCTTCGATCGGGAACTCGGCGGAGGTGCAACCGGTGAGCCCGACGACGCCGGAGATCTTTAAGCAGTTTTCCGAACACGTGGTCAAGATCGAAGTCGTCGAATCCGGTTCGGCGGCGAAGGCGGCCATCGGGACGGGGTTTTTCGTCAACGCGCGCGGTCATATCATCACCAACTACCATGTGGTCTCGAAGCTGATTCACTCGCCTGAAAGGTACCGCATCGACGTTAGCGGAGTATCGGGCTTGACGGGTCAGGCGGAGGTTTTGGCCGTTGACGTCGTTTACGATCTCGCAGTCCTCCGCTCAAATAGTCACCCCAAGGGTTTCCTCACGTTGGAATCCAAGCCGGTCGAGCAGGGAACGCGGCTCTATTCTCTTGGACATCCGCGCGATCTCGGCTTGACGATTGTCGAAGGCACTTACAATGGTCTCTTGCAGCACACGCTGTATCCGAAAGTGCATTTTACCGGATCGCTCAATCCTGGGATGAGCGGCGGTCCGACCATGACCCACGCCGGCAAGGTCGTCGGCGTCAATGTTGCGACGGAGGGCGAACAAATCAGCTTCCTGGTGCCGGCGGCTCGCGCCGTGGCGTTGCTCGAAAGGACTGCGAAAGTCGAGAGCCCGGCAGCGGGTAGTTTTCTTGCCGAAGTTGGGCGGCAGATCCACACCAATCAGGAGCGTTATCTGGCGGGGATGTTTTCCAAGACAACGTCGAGCGTCGCACTCGGCCCTTATTCGTTGCCGACGAAGCCGGCGGACTTTTTTCGCTGTTGGGCCGATGCACTGCGCCGTAAAGAGCTGCCTTACGTCGCCGTGACCCATGACTGCTCGACCGACGATTATGTGTTCGTTTCGAGCGAGCAATCGTCGGGGATCGTGCGCTTCTATCATCAACTGATTTCGACCGCAGAGTTGAATCCCGCGCAATTCTTCACGCTCTATTCCGCTCAAGTCCAGGCCGGCAACGTCGCGCCCTTTGGCAATGAAGAGGAGGTCACCCCGTTTCGCTGCCAGACCCGCAACGTGCAAACTCAGACCGGCAAACTTAAAGCCGTGCTATGCGCCCGGCAATACGTGAAACTGCCCGGGCTCTACGATGCGGTGTTTAGAGCGGCGACGCTCGGCGCCAGAAACGTGGGTTTGGTTACAACCCTGAGCCTTTCCGGCGCGAGCTTCGATAATGTGCAGGCCCTGACCCAGCGCTACATGGAGAGTATTCGATGGCGGCGTTAGGTTATATCGAGATTCTCGATGCCAAAGGCAACGTGACGGAGCGAGTTCGCATCGACTCCTTGCCCGTCCATATCGGCCGCGCCTACAGCAATCACGTAGTCGTCGACGACCCTTATGTTTGCCCGGCGCATCTTACCATCGAGCAAAATGAGCAGGGCGATTTGATCGCGCGTGACCTGGAGAGCGTCAACGGATTGTACGCGAGCGGACGGAGCGACCGCGTCGCGACTCTAGCGCTCCGCTCCGGAACGCAGTTTCGCATCGGCCATACGTCATTGCGTTTTCGCAGCGTCGAGCATCCGCTAGCGCCGACGCTCGTCGATCGCGGCGTGAAGGAATCTCATTTCGCATCGCCTCACGTTGCCGCTTTCATCGTCGTCGCGGTTTTGCTGCTGCTTTGTCTGGAATCCTATCTCGGCATCGTTGAGCGCGTCACGTTCGCTAAAGTCGTCAGCGAACCATTGACGTCTTTTTCGATGCTGCTGGTTTGGGCCGGACTTTGGGCGTTGGCGAGCCGGATCGTCGTGAGCCACTTTTATTATTCCCAGCATGCGATGATTGCATGCGGCGCGATCGTCGGCTTCTCCGCGCTCAACGTCTCGTCGGAGTGGGTGGAATTTCTATTTCCATTTATTCCCGCGCTGTGGATTGTCGGACTGTTGGGGACGGGACTCATTCTGGCGGCTTTGGTCTATGGCCATCTCGGCTTCGCATCACCCATGCGCCGGCGCTCCCGGTTATGGGCGGCGCTCTCGGTGAGCGCGGCGATCATCGGCGTGAGCGTGCTCTCGGATTACGCGGGTCGCAGCAAGTTCTCGAACGTCATGGAATTTAACGGCGTCGTCAAGCCGCTCGATGCCGCATGGGTGCCGTCGACTTCCGTCGATCGGTTTATGGAAACGAGCCAAAAGCTCAAATCAGATTTGGACGCCCTGGCGCAAAAGGCGAAGGCGTCGCAGCCCTAGGTTAGACGCGCCGCTGCCGGTGAATTAGCGATTTGACTTAGGTCAGACCGCTCGCTAGTTTACCGGAAACTTCCGGCGTTCAAGGTTCAAAAGTTCAAAGGTTCAACCAGTACGGGGTGCAGATATGATTTATGACGTTGAGATAAACTCGGCGGCGCACTATCCGGCGGCGGACGTGCCGGGATTGGTCGTGCTCGCGGAGCAGGTCGGGTTCGGCGCGTTCTGGAAAGGCGAATCCAACAGCACCGACCCCATCGTCATGCTCTCGGCGGTAGCGAGCCGGACGAAGACGATCAAACTGGGCACGGCGATCTACCATATTTATGGCCGCAGCCCGGTGACGCTGGGAATTCAATCCGCGACGCTGCAGGACCTCTCGGGCGGCCGATTGCTGCTCGGACTCGGCGTGGCCAACAAAGCGATCGCCGGCTGGCATGGCGGCGTGTTTGACCGGCCTTTAAAACGAGCGCGCGAATATATCGACATCGTGCGCAAAGTCGCCGCCGGCGAACGGGTCGAATACGAGGGCGAGATCTATCAAACCGGCAAGCGCTTTCAGCTATCGTGGAAGCCGAGTCATCCCAATCTGCCGGTTTATCTCGCCGGCCTCGGGCCGCAGATGACCAAGCTCGTCGGCAAGATTTCCGACGGTGTGTTCATCAACATGGCGACGCCCGCGAAGGTCAAAGAAATCGCTGCGCGGGTGCGCGAAGGAGCGATCGAAGCCGGGCGCGACCCGAGCAAGATCGAGATCATCGCCAAGTCGCGCGTGTCGCTCAATCCGGACAAAAATCTGGCGCGCGCAAAACTGCGCCAAGTGTTGACTTTTTACAACATCGCTGATCACTACAGCGATATGCTGCGCGGCATGGGCTTCGAGAAGGAAGTTAACGCGATCCACGAGGCCTTTCAAAAAGGCGGCTTCAAAGCGGCGATGGGCGCTTTGACGGATGAATACATGGACAAGCTGCCGGTCGTGCCCGCCAGCGACGTAAAGGAAATTAAAGAAAAGATGAAAGCCTTCGAGGAAGCCGGGGTAACCCGTATGGTCATTCCCTATGTGCCGGTCACCGAACCGGTCGTCGAGGATGCGCGGCGTTTTCTCGAAGCGTGGGGGCGGGGATAGCGCGCTCAAATGGCGGTTCAAGGTTCAACGTTTGAATCGGATCGATGACGGCAGAATCTTGTTCGCCAAACTTTGAACATTGAACCTGAAACATTGAAGCGAAATTTTTACAGGAGGAAAAATTTCCATGTGTGATTTTGCTGCAGACGCCAAGGCCGCCGAAGAGTTGATGGTCGGCCGCACGTTGACCGTCGCGCGGGTGCGCGAGCTCAACGCCAAGGATTATTTTTATCAGATGCTGAAAGACAACCCGGAGATGCTCAAGATTTATCCCGGGATTGAAAACGAATTGCTTCACGGCGCAATCGATTGCCATATCCACGCCTTTCCGGACTTCGTGCATCGCTCCCAGGACATGATTCAGATCGCCATCGAGGCGTCGAAGACCGGCATGCGCGCCATCGCGTTCAAAGATCATTGGAATATCAGCGCGACCTCCGCGTATTTAACCCAGCGCCACATCGACGACATGATCGCGCGCGGCGAATTGACCCACCGCGTCGAAGTCTACGGCGGCGTCGGCATGTGTCTCGGCATGCGGCCGGAGTATGTCCGCGTCGGCCTGCAGTATCCCAACTTCAAGATGATCTGGTTCCCGACTTTTACTTCGTATGGTTTCTGGCGCGGGGCCGGCCATCCGGACCACGAAGGCGTGCGCCTGTGCAGCGAAAACGGCCAAGTATTGCCGGAAGTGAAACAGATCATGGAAATGGCGGCGGAGAAGAAAGTCGGCATCGGCTTCGGCCACACCGATTTTCAAGAATTGCTGCCATTAGCGCGCCTTGCCAAAGACATCGGCGTGCGCGCGACGCTCGATCATCCGCTACTCGAATTGAACAAACTATTGCTCGATGAAATGAAGCAACTGCGCGACCTCGGCGTCTACGTCGGCACTTACTGCCAGCCGATGATTCCAAGCTTGTACCAGCCGGTCGCGGATCCAATGGAAACGATTCGCACGATCAAAGAGATCGGTCCGGACCGCTGCATCATCGGCAGCGACTTTGGCCAGGTGCTGCACATGGACGCCATCGACGGCATGCGCGTTTTCCTTCGCGCGCTGCTTGCTTTCGGCATCAAGCCGGACGAAGTCAAAATCATGTTGAAGGACAATCCTGCCAAGCTGATGTGGTTGGATTAGAAGAAGGCAATAGGCATTAGGCAACAGGCAATAGGAAAAGAATCAACCACAAAGGGCACACAGGTCACAAAGAAAAGGGGCGGCTAGTGCCGCCCTTTTCATTTTCGGATTGTTTAACCGCAAAGCTTGTCCTGAGTGAATGCTATGGAACTTGAACCGCGCAAAGTTCAGAGACCGTAGGATGTCGTGGGCAAAGGGAAGCGCATCAATCGAAGTGCTCATGGGATGGATGCGACTCCGGTCAAACCGTACCTCGGGCAAGTGGCAGGCC
>VBKX01000458.1 GCA_005879435.1 Deltaproteobacteria bacterium | reverse complement strand
ACTTTCCTTCGGCGAAGGGATGCTGAGGGCTTTCGAAAGCGTGTCGAGACTGGCGTGCTCGCGGCCCCACTTGCTCCACTCCTGCATGGTGTCGTAGATCGGCGCGTTGCGGAACCGGGCGAAAGGAAGATCGCGCGACGGCTTGATCTGATGGATGATCGAGCGTTGATAGATGAAGCGCAGGTCAAAGTCTAGGATATTGTGGCCGACGAAGAGGTTACAGTCGGCGGCCAATTTCCAGAAGGCGTTGATAATTTCCGTTTCCTCGCCCTGGAGAGCTTGCACCTCGCAACCGACGGGCGGCTCGACAGCGTAGCCGATACAAATAATTTTCGCGGTTACCGCCGATAGGCTGAGCTTTTTGAGCAGCTCGGCTTCGTTCAGCTGGATTTGCGCTTCGAGCAGACCGTTTTCCTGCAACGATGGGTCCGTGGGAACGGTTTCGATATCGAGAAAAATAGTTTTCATGAGTTGGTCCTGGAGTATCTAAGAATTGTGTCTCGTTTTCGAAACCCTTCGATCCGCTCGGAATAACCGGAACATGAGAGGACCGTTCGTCCTTTGGCTCTGGAACGACAAAACCCTTTAGAACAACGTCAGCTGTTTTCTTTTTTCAAGCCCGAGCTCGACCGCTTCGCCGAGACGCAGGAAAATTATTTTGAACGCTGCGATCTCCCGTCCGAGACTCTGCTTAACTGCTTGCGAATAGATTTCCGCCTGTTGGCGATAGCGTTCGGCTGCTTGGCTCAGCTCATTTCGAGCGACTCTATCTGTCTTATAGTCGGCTAGGTAAAGCAAGTTGTTTTTTTCGTAGACGAGATCGATGACGCCCTCCATGATCTGGCCGTTCCACGGCATCAAGAGCGGCACTTCGCGGCCGAGGATATGCGACTGAGCGAAGTCGGCGTAGACTTTCGAGCGAAAGAAAGCGCGGAAAATCTCTTGAAGCTCCGATTCGATCGCCCGGCGGGAGGATTCGAATTCGGTGGGCAGCGCATGACCGATGAAATCGTCAAGCTGGCGTTCGAAGTTTTTGACGTCGCGGGTGAACTCCCAGTTCTGTAGAAAACGGTGCGCAAGATCGCCGACGACGAGCGCCGGCGTTTGCCGAAAGGGTTGTCCGTTCGTTTTGCTGCCTGCTTCAGTCGAAGTTTCTTCTTGCCGTTTGAGAAGTGTCGGCGTGAGAAACGGCTGGGATTGTCGCGCTTTTTCATAGGCGGACGCGCGCCGTGCCCAAGTATCGACGAAGGTTTGCCAGTCGAGTGTTTTCTTGGCGCGTTTGGAACCGGCTTTGGTTCGACTGGGCGCGGTCAGGCTCGCGCTGACAACTTCGATTTTCATGGTGCCGCCACCGAGGGCCATGCTTTTTGAATCTACGGCGTCGGCGATGCTGCCATTGAGCGTGCCGTCGAGCATGGAGAGGAAACTGCCGCCGGATCGTCGGCTGCTCGGCGCGCAGGAGATGATCAAGTTTTCACGCGCTCGGGTCATGGCGACGTAGAGTAGGCGCTTTTGTTCTTCGGCGTTTCTCCGTCTGGTTTTTTCCGCGATGTACAGTCCGGCGAGATCTGAAATCGCGCCGATGCGCAGGCCGGTCAACCCTGTCGACCAATCGAACATCGCTTCGGCATCGGCGCTCTGTCTGCCTTCGATGCCGGTCTGGCAGCCGGCTAAAATCACGATCGGGAATTCCAACCCCTTAGATTTGTGAATGCTCATGATGCGCACGGCGTCGAGATTTTCTTCGGCGAGCACACTCTCGCCTTCCTCCTTGACGTCGAGTACGCGTTGTTCCAATTGACGAATCGCCTCCTTGAGGGTAGTCAACCCTTCGTGGCCAAGCTGTTCGGCTAGCTGCGCCAGCTTTTGCAGATTTGCCACCGCCTGTTCGCCATGAAAATAGCAGGCCGCTAGTAACTCCACCGGCAACGTCGTGAAGATATGGGCTACCGCGGCCCCGATCGGCAGGGTCCGAGTCTCGTTGTGAAGGCACGCCAGAGCTTCATAGAGCTCGGCGAGAGTCGGTGGAAAATCTTTCCCGACGAGTTTCTCGGCAGCGCGGTCGTCGAGCAGGTTTTGCCGGTGCAGCTCATAAATCTGCTGGTCGGTGAG
>VBKX01000461.1 GCA_005879435.1 Deltaproteobacteria bacterium | reverse complement strand
CAGCTCGCTGGAAGGTCAAAACGTCGCTGCGACGATTCTCACCACGAATATTTTTCGCAAGGGCTCCGACGGCTGGCGCATGGTCCATCACCATGGTTCATCCGTCGCGCAGCCGACAACCGCCGACGAGCCCACCACGGTGCACTGACGGCGCACCTCGGGTTCAAAAGCGATGCAGACGCTCCAGGGAAAAGTCGCGCTCGTGACCGGAGCCGGACGAGGCATTGGCAAGGCGATCGCGATTGTTCTTGGCAGCGCCGGTTGCCGCGTCATTCTCGCGGCGCGCAGCCACGATCAGCTCGAAGAAGTTCGGCGCGAGATCGAGAGGCGCAATGGCGATGCGGCCGCTGTGCCGTGCGATCTTATCCACGATGACGAGATTGATAAACTCGTTAGTCAAAGTGCGCAGTATTTTGGCGCAATCGATATTCTCGTTAATAACGCCGGTTGGGGGAAAAGGGCTTCAGTCGTGAAAGCCAAGATCGAAGATTGGGATCAAACCTTTCGCGTTAATTTGCGCGCGCCGATGCGGCTGGCGCAGAGTCTCTTGCCGGCGATGATCGAGAAGGGCGAAGGCGCGGTAATCAACATCGGCTCGGTGTCCGGAAAGAGCGGCGAAGCGAACGGCGCGGCGTACTCGGCGTCGAAGTTTGGATTGATCGGCTTCACTCAATCGCTTTATGAGGAAGTGCGTGAGCACGGCATCAAAGTATCGGTGATCCTGCCCGGTTTCGTCGACACACCGTTGATACCGCCCAACCGTCAGCTGGATCGGAGCAAGATGATTCAGGCCGATGATATCGCCCAAACGGTGCTTTACGTGCTCACTTCGCCGGCCACCTGTTGTCCGGTGGAAATCACCGTGCGGCCGCAGCGAACGCCGTATCGATAGATCTCACGAACAGATTTGCTGGAGGAAGGGAAGCTCGACGTCTTCCAGGCTTGTCACGACAGCGTCCGCTTCGCTGAGCAATTCCGCCGGATGTGAGTTGGTGACCGCTAAGCACTTCATACCGGCGCGTCGCGCGCTGCGGATGCCTTCTTTGGAATCTTCGATCACGACGCAGTCGGCGGGTTCGATCCGCGGGCTGGCGCCGGCGTTGAGCTTCGCCAAGACCTTCAAACAAATTTCCGGCTCGGGTTTGCCGTGCTCGACGTCTTCCGCGCTAACAATCGCTTGAAAGTAATTTAGTAATCCCGCGGTTGTGAGGATTGTCACGATCTCGCGGCGCAAAGCCCCGGAAGCGACGCCGAGAGGGACAACTGGGGCCAGGCCGTATACCAAGGTTTTGACTCCTGGAAAAATTACCGCGTGATCGCATATGGTCTGCTGGTAATAAGCTGCCTTACGATCGATTAGTTCGGCCAACTCCGGGTCCGTCAATGGGCGATTGTTATCTCGGAATCCGGCCATGAACGCACCGCGATCGTCGAAGCCAAGGTAACGCTCGTAATAGGCTTCTTCGGTGAGCGTGATACCCTCCTCGCCGAGGACCTTTTGAAACAGCTGAAAATGGATCGGCTCATCGTCGACGATGATACCATTGAAATCGAAAATCACAGCGCGAAGCATCATGTTATAATTGCAGAAATCGTCTTTTACTTCAACTGAATATGCGCTAAAAAGAAAAGTATGCCATCAGACCACGATCAACATCACCACAGCCATGGCCATGGTCACATCGAGTTTCGCTTTTGCCCGCGCTGCGGCGGCGAATTGGCACACCGAATAGTAAAGTCGACCGAGCCCAAACGCCTGGTTTGCCAAACTTGCTCGTTTATTTTTTACCAGGATCCTAAAGTCGTCGCCGGAACGTTGTTTATGCTCGACGGCGGTATCGTGCTGTTGAAACGCGGCGTCGAACCCGCTCTCGGCAAATGGGTTTTTCCCGGCGGCTACGTCGACCGCGGCGAGAGCGTGCGGGACGCCGCGGTGCGCGAGACGAAAGAGGAATCACAACTAGAAGTAAAACTGGGGGCGCTTCTCAATGTGTATTCCTATCCGCGGTCGCCGAACGTGATCGTGGTTTACGCGGCCGAAGTGGTTGGCGGCGAGCTGGCGGCGGCGGATGAGTCGTTAGAAGCGCGAATCTTCGCGCCGAAAGAAATACCTTGGCACGATCTCGCTTTCGACAGCACCAAGGATGCGCTCAACGATTACATTAGTCTTTATCTGAAATCCCAAGCATCATAAGAAAAAGGCCCGCGATCATTTGAATGACGGCGGGCCTTAAAGCCTTGATTTAGCGCTGTGTTAAGCGAGGTCTACGAGCACGTCGTCTTCTTCGACTTTCACTTCGAACGTTTCGGTCGGTAAATTGGGAATCAGCTCGTTTTCTCCGGTGGCGACGTTGTAGCGCCAGCCATGCCAAGGACAGATCACCGTGGTGCCGTCCAGCTCGCCTTCGCCCAACGGACCGCCGCGATGACCGCATACGTCGTTGATGGCGTAGAATTTTCCATCGACGTTGAATACTCCGATGGCTTTGCCGTTGATGTCGATACTCTTGCCGCAGCCGGCTTTGACATCGCCGGCCTTACAAACCTTAACGAAATTAGCCATTCTCACATCCCTTTCTTATCCGCGCAAAAGTTCCGATAACTATACGAACTTGATAGTCGTATTCAAGAGGAGGCAATGAACGGCAGTTTTGTGACGCTGGCGCGCATCTCAGTGCCGTTGCGCCGGACTGTGAGTTCGATCCCCGGCTCCCAGTAGTCTTTCATCACGTAGCCCAGGGCTATCGGACGGCCTAACGACGGTGAAACAATGGAGCTGGTAATCTTGCCAACTTCCTTTTCGGCCGCTTGGATCAAGTCGCCGGCTGCGGCGGGCCATTGGCCCTCGATCAACAAGCCGCAGAGTTTTTTATTGACATGACCGCGCGAGCGAATGCGCTCGACGACTTCCTGGCCCAAATAGCAGCCTTTGGTGAAGCTCACAGAGTCATCGATGCCAACCTCCAACAGCAAATTATCCTCGTCAAAGTCGACGCCGTAACGAGGGATACCGGCTTCGATCCGGAGGATGTTCTGCGCCTGCTCGCCGATCCATGCAGCGGCGTTTTGTTTGTCCGCCGCGGTCAATTTTTCCGCGACGTCGGAAATCTTTGGGAGCGGCACAATTAAATCAAATTCCGGCTGGTGATAACGATTTTCCCGGACCACGCAGACCGCTGCGCCGTCGACGTCGATCATGGCATGCTGTTTCGCCTGGGCTGGTAATTCGGCGTTTGGAACCAGGGTTCTCAAGAGCTTCTCGGAATTCGGACCCTGAAGCGAAATGAATGTATATTCCTCGGAGCGGTCGGCAATCTCGACGTCGTCGGCGACCAGATAGCGGTTTAAATGCTCGACGACTTTATCTTTCAGGTTTTCCCAGCAATCGAGGTAGAAAGAATTCAACGAACATAGGACTCTCACGTCGGCAACGACTTTGCCTTGTTGCGTTAGAATCGTCGCGTACTGGCCGTCAAAAGGTTTTAAAGCCCGCAGATCGTTGGACAACATTCCTTGGAGGAAAGAGAGACGATCGGGACCGGTAAATTGAAGCAAGCCGCGGTGCGACAGATCGATCAAGCCGACGGTGGAGCGCACCGCCGCGTATTCGTCGGTCGGGTTTCCGAAGTGGGCCGGCAGGAGCCAGCCGTCACGTTCCGTGAAAACCGCGCCGTTGGATGTATGGAAATCGATCAATGGTGAGGATTTTGCCATGCCTTCAAAATATACCGCCTGGAGCACATGTTGACAATGCAGAACGAACAAAGCGGTGTGGAAGTTTGATCAATGGTTTGTCGGTGTGATAGAGCAATAGCTATAATCCCAAATTCTACAGGAGGTTCGCATGGCAAATTTAGAAGGGCAGAAAGCACCGGCGTTTACACTGCCGGGAAGCGACGGCAAAAAGCATTCGCTTTCCGACTACGCCGGAAAAACCGTCATTCTTTGGTTTTATCCGAAGGACGATACACCCGGTTGAACCAAAGAAGCGTGCGGGTTCCGCGACGCTAGTCAACCGGTAGCGCAGGCCAATGCCGTAGTCTTAGGTGTCAGCAGAGATAGTATCGAATCACACAATCAATTCGTCGCCAAATTCAACCTGCCGTTCGCCCTGTTGGCCGATCCGCAAGTGGAGGTCATGAAAGCTTACGGCGCATGGGGCCCGAGGCAAAATGCCCAGGGTGAGACTGTCGAAGGGCCGATTCGGTCCACGGCGTTGATCGGACCTGACGGCACAGTAAAAAAACATTGGATTCCGGTTGCCAATGCGGAAGCGCATCCGGCGGAAGTTCTGGAATTCTTGAAAAAGTAGTTTTTCGATGACGTTCCGGGCGGAGCATGGCGGGTTTGCGCTCACCATGCTCCCCGGACTGTGTTCTCAGACTCGCATCCTTCGATCGGGGCCGCACTCTCTCCAATCTCGATGCCCAAGCTCAAAGCAGATTTAGATCTCCACAAACTGGAAATTTTCTACTGGGTCGCCGAGCTAAAAAGTTTTTCGCAGGCTGCGGAACTGTTATCGTTGCGCCAACCGACGGTCAGCGCCCACGTTCAGGAATTGGAAAAAGCGGTCGACGGTAAACTGCTCTATCGTATTCCCGGCAAGGTGAGTCTCACTCCCCTGGGACTCATGGTTGCCGCAAGGGCGAAAGATCTCATCGCATTCAAGCGGGAAACCGTGGCGGCGGTCGAGCAGTTCCACGGCACCCTGAGCGGGGAACTTTGGGTCGGCGGGAGCAACATCCCGGGCGAATATCTGTTGCCGCTGAAACTCGGCGCGTTCACGAAAAAATATCCGGCGGTGAAACCCATCCTGCGCATTAGCGACTCGGCGGGAATCGTCGAAGATGTTCTGGACGGTAAGGTGGAGCTCGGAATCGTCGGATTCAAAGGAAACGACGCGAGGCTCTGCTTCGAAAAAATTTGGGACGATGGACGCGAGGCTCTGCTTCGAACAGATATGGGACGATGAAATGGTTCTCGCCGTCCCTAAAGAACATCCGTGGTGCCGACGCAAATTTGTCGAAGTCGCCGACCTACGAAACGAAAAATTCATCTCGCGAGAGCACGGCTCCGGTACCCTCGACTCTTTTCGCCAACTGCTCGTCAAAGGTCGCCGATCGACGGACGATCTGTTGAATGTCTCGATGGAGCTTGGCAGCACGGAAGCGGTCAAAGAGGCGTTGATGGCGGGGTTCGGAATATCCATTCTATCGCGCATTTCCATTCGCCACGAACTGGCGGAGGGGAGTATCGTCGAAGTGCCCCTTCGCGGACTAAGCATGGCCCGCGACTTCTACCAAGTCTTCCACCGGCGCCGCCCGCTACACCCCATCGCAAAAGCGTTCCGTGAATTTCTCATGCTGAGCTAGACACGGCATATTTTTTCGTGCCGGGGTCTTGACTTGGCCTCTTCCATAGGCAAATCCTATTTAGTATATAGCCAAAACGAATCACGGCTGGAGACGCTTATGGCAAGACCCTTACGACGCAGCGAACACTACAAAGCAGAGTTTCTCCGCGAGAAGTTTGCTGCGGCATGGGCGCGCACGGATCAAATTTTCGCGCTGGTTCGCGGCCAAGATCTGCTGGACAAACCGATCGTGTGGCGTCATCCGTTTATTTTTTATCTAGGTCATCTGCCGGCCTTTTCCTGGAATCAAGTCTGCGGCGCTAATACCTATTTTGACGATCTGTTCTGCCGCGGCGTCGATCCCGACGTCGATACGGGAGAATGTCACTGGCATCCGGAGGTTCCCGACGCATGGCCGGGCTTGAACGACACGGTCGAATATCGCGACAGCGTGCGCGACGCGGTCTTGGAGTCGCTCGATATGTTTACCCTGTCAGAATCAAGCGATCCGATGGCGCACCGGGGTCGAGTGTTTCAGCTGATCCTCGAACATGAATACATGCATCAGGAAACGTTATTGTACATGTTGCAGCAGTTACCTATCCACAAAATGACCCGGCCGCAGTTGCCCCTGCGCTATTCCTATTCCTACCAGCCGGCGCCGCAGTGCCGCGCCATCAAAATACCAGCGGGGAAAGCGCGCCTGGGCGCGAAATTCGACGAGCTGGATTTCGGCTGGGACAATGAGTTTGCGCAGACGATCGTCGGCGTGCCGGCGTTTGCGATGGATTCGTTGCCGGTGACCAACGGGCAATTTTTCGATTTCGTCGAATCGGGCGGATATAAAGACGAACGTTGCTGGCGGCCGGAAGATTGGCGTTGGAAAAATCTCGAGAATA
>VBKX01000457.1 GCA_005879435.1 Deltaproteobacteria bacterium | reverse complement strand
CTTTCGTTCATGAACTCTCGGTCTATTCCGCCGATCACTCGGCGCTTTGGCGCCAGGGCGCTATTCTGCGCTCGAGACGCTTGATCAAGTTGAAGCTGACCAAGCCGATGGCCGCCAGTAGCATGACCGTGACAAACAGTTTCGGGCTATCCCAGGTCTCTGAGGAGTCGCGCAGCAAATAGCCGAGGCCGGCGTTGGCGGCCATCAGCTCTGCCACCACGACGCCGAGCAAGGCCCGGCCGACGCCGAGGCGCATGCCGGTGATGATGTAGGGTAGGGCGCCAGGAAAGCGGATGTTATAAGTCGTTTCCCAACGGCTCAAGCGCAGCGACCGAGCGAGCTCCAGCCACACCGGGTCCAAGTTTTTGATTCCCGCGGCGGTATTCAAAATGATTGCCACCGCGGTGATTTTGAAGACGACGATCACTTTCGAGATCATGCCGATGCCGAACCAAATAATGATCAGCGGCACGACCGTGATGATCGGAATCGAATAAAGCGTGGCGATCCACGGGTCCATGACCTCGTCGAACCACTTGTGCATGCCCATGAAGTAACCGATGGCGATGCCGACGATACACGCTGTCGTAAAACCGTAGAAAAATTCGGTCAGCGTCGCGACGAAGTGTTTATTGAGCTTGCCGGAGATGAGCAGCTGCCAAAATGATACCAGCACACTGCTGGGCGGCGGAATCAAAAGTTCGTTTTCCAAAAGCAGACGCGTCAAAATTTCCCAGATCACCAGGCCCGCGACTATGGAAACGCAGCCGCGTACGATTTCTTTCCTGAGCAAAGCGCGATTCCCCTGAAGTTAACGATAGAGCTCTGGATCGCTGCCGGTGTCCGCGCCGGTGCGGATTCTCGGAAAAAGCGAGACACCGCCGGGACGACCTTGGATCATAAAATCGACGGGAATGAAGCCCTCGAGCAATGGAATGGGCAATTGGACGCCGGCAAATGGACTGCGGTGATCGCCGCCGATCGCGAGTTGGTTGCCCCATAGTCCGGTCGGCAGAGCGCCCGTCATGCTGAAGCGACTCGCCGAGATCGAGCCCTGAACCGGCGGTAGTTTATATTTGCTTCCCGGGTCGCGCTCGTTGTCGGTCAGTAATTGCGAATCCAGAACTCTCTGATAGTCGCCTCCGTTTCCGCCAACCTCGCGGACCAGTGTGAACGTGGTATCTTCGCGGCTTTCCGACTGGGTCGCGCGCTGCTCACGTTCCGCCTTGACGATGGCCGTCGGAAGATTCTTGATGCCGCCGACGCTGTCTTTGGCACGTTGGTTGACGTCGGAAAGTGCAACCTGCAAATTCTTTTCGCGCAGTGTCACGAAAAAGCGATCGTTCAAAGATTTCGTGAGCGAATAACTTTGACTGCGCGGGCCCCACGGGGTCTGATAGTGAACCAGGATCTCATTGTCGCTAAGCAGATTCACGCCGCGCTCGGCGATCTCCATATTGGCGGGATTGCCGTCGAACAGGGAAGGTTTAAGTCCCAATCCGCGGGGTCCGAAAAGCTCCGGGTTTTCCATCAAAAACTGCTTGCTCATGCGCAGGCCCTGGTTTTCATCCTTGGCCATGTCGGCGAGCCGCTTGGTTGCATCGGCGGCGGCGGGCGTATCCGGATGCTGGTCGATCACACTGGTCAGATAGTATTCGCGCGTGCCGCGATTGGCGCTTTTGGTCGCGGCGTTGAGCAGCGCCTTCGCGGATTTGTCCTTCAGCTCTTCGATTTTTTGTTTCGGCGATCCGGCGAGTTCGTGGTAGCTGATCGCTTGGTCGAGCATGCCGCGTTCTTCGTAGGCGTCGGCCAAGACTCGATACACCTCGGAGGCGTTTTCCGAGTTCGGATGGTTGCGCACATAGGCGACGCCGGCATCGATGACCGGCTGCGCTGATACCGGATTCTGAGTCATGACCTGGTAGAAGTTGTTGGTGACCATCAAAGCATTGACCATGCCTAGACTCATCGCCGCCGCCGGACCTGCCGCCGCCATCGCTCCGGCGGCAAACAGTAAGTTCTTCCGCAAAAAGTCTTCACCGAGGAGAACATACTTGGCGGACTGCAACTGTCTATCGGTTCGCGCGTCTTGAAAAGGAGTGAGCAGATTGTAGTGCGGGCTTTGGAGAAGAGCGGCGGCCCGTTGCTTGACTTCAGGATTCACCGAGGACTTGGCCATTTGTTCAACGGCTTTTTTCGCCGCTTCGCGCCATCCCTTCATCTCCAGGGCGACGGCTTCGGCGTCTCGGGCGGCGTCGGCCAACGGTTTGCCGAGATATTTTTTCTCGGTGTCGATGGCGACCCGTTGGATCTGGTTGCTGTCTCGCAGCGTCAAGACCTCGAGTAATCGGTGAAGATCGGTTCGTTGTTCGTCGCTCGCCGGTGTGTCAGCACGCGCGAGCAGACTGTTGTTGCGCGCTTTGTCGAGACCGGCCAAGGATTTTTCGACTTGTTGGCGCAACTCATCGGCGTCGCGACACTGGGGGTCGATAAACGCGACCATATCGAGGTGAAACGACGCTCTTTCAAGATCATTCTTGGCGAACGCTTCCTTGGCTCGGTCGATCTGCTTGCGTGTCAATGCGTTCTTTTTTTTCTTGTCCAACGTTTCCACTTGTTTCCTGATAGCGGCGTTACGCGGGTCGTCGGGGAAGCGCTTCAGGTGATCGAGATCCCGCGCCAGCGCCCGCCGTTCTTCGACGGCCATGTCTCGGTCCATCAGCGCGTAGAGTTGGCTGACCGTGGTTTCAGCGACGGCGCCGACATAGTTTCCCGAAGCGACACCGACCAAATCCACCGACCCGAGCAGACGATTCGCGATGCCGCCCCAAAAATTAGTCGAGCTCTGACGCATCAGCGCGTCCGACTGATTGAAGTCGTCGTTGTTGATGACCGCCTCGAGATATTTTTTGCGTTCCGGCGACGCGGCACGCTTGAGCGCTTCTTTCTGCGCCGCCATATATTTCTCGCGGTCTTGGATCGTGTTGTTGACGAGATCTTGCGCCTGCGCCGTCAAGCCGGTCGAGGTGCCGCTCTCCTTCTTCAAGCGCACATCTTGTGTCTGGAAGAACTGCAGATGTTGGGACAAAGCCTCTTCGCGGTTGATCAACGCGTCGATGAGCAACTCGCGGGACCGTTTGTCGACCTCGTCGGGAAAATATTTTGGCGTCTCGCCGGCGCTCTGTTCGAAAGGGCTATAATCGGGAAGGGGATTGAGGATTTTGTCCAGCGGCAAGACTTTTTCTTGCGCCTGAGGCACACCAAGCATTACCGCTAGGGAAGCGAAGCAGACAACAGCGCTCAAGATCAAAAACTGTCTGAACTTCATCGATTGAGCCTGGTCAATTTTTCTAGAAAACCGCGCGCCGCTTCGATTTTACCCTGGGCCTCGATTTTTTCGACGATGCCGTCGACTTGTCCCACTTCGGTATAGAGCTTGAGGGCCGACTTCACGAATTGATCTAACACCTTGATGTCAAAGACTAATCCCTCGGGATCGTACTGGGATGCATACTCATTTGCAAGGACCATGTAGAAGTCGCCGAAATCGAGCAAAAATCGGTAGATATTTTTGCTTTGTTGGTGTTTCGTGACCAGTTGGCTGTAGCCGACGATCGTCAACTGATTGCCTTCCTTGAGACGATAGCGGTTAGCTTCGACAAAGGCGACCTTGGCGCGGTCAACGCGCTCCTCTTCGACTCGGGCCAGAAATGCGTATTGCGTGCCTTGATATTTTTGCATGAGCTGGTTCCATGCTGCGACTTTCTCGTCGAGACCAGCGATGTATTTGAAAGGATCGTCAGTCGGTATGACTTTGTCGAAAATACGTAAAAACTGATCGAGGATCTCGGCGTTTTTGGCGGCTTCCGCAGCGAGGCGGCCGTCGGTTTCAGCGACCTTGCGGTAAAGCGCCGCTGCTTGGTCGTACTCCCGGAGTCTTTCTAAGGCGAGGGCTTTGTTGAACTGCACGATATCACTGAACTGATTGGGATTCTTACGTTCGTAATCATTCAGCCGAACCAGAGTGGCTTTCATGATATTGATGCCGGTGACATCCTTGGGAATAGCAAAACGGTAGGTATCTTCCTTGGCCAAGCGCTGAAAGTCCTTGACGATGTCGAGGAGATCGCCGGCCGGCACGTAACGTGCGTCGGGCGGTCCGGTGCGCGAAGAGCAAGCGCTGAGCGAAAATATCTCAAAAGCGAGGATGACACCGCGGATAAGATGATTTTTTGCTGGCGAGATTTGCAAATGTTTTTTAGCTCGACCGCTTCGCTGCCAACGGTATGGGCCTTCGCGCCGACCTTTGAACGTTTCACCCATTTTCCGAGAATTTGTCGCTAAGTCAAGGGAACGGAACAACATCCGAATCCCTTGACCATCGAAGATGAAACCCTAATAATTGGCGCGTATGCTTAAAAACATTTTGCGTTGGTCCGCTTTGTTGGCAATGGCTCTCTGGTTGTCCGCTTGTGCCGGCGACAGTTTCATGGGTTCTTCGCGCCAAGCTCCCGCCCCGCTACCGGCGCCGGCTCCGAAGCCGTCGCCACCAGCTGCGCCGCTGCCAGAATACCGCGGCCCTGCCAGCCGGCCATTCCTTATGGGCTTCACCCAGTGGCCGGCGGATCTGAGCGACGAAGGAGAGGCGATCGCGCGCGAGTATGCGCAAGCGCACGGCGATATCGTTTCGCTGATGTTTATCGGCGGTATTCCCTGGCCCGAGGCGCTCGACGGCAAGCCGTTCTCAAAAGATGTGCAAGCGAATATGAGCTACCGGCCGCCGACGGGGAAGAAACTATTTCTATCGATATCGCCGTTGAACAAGGATAGACGTGATCTGGCGCTTTACTGGGGCGACAATGAAAATCAACCGTTGCCGCAGCCGTGGAATAACGAGCCGATGAACAGCCCGCGGGTGAAAAAGGCCTATCTCAACTTCGTCCTGCGCGCCATCGAGGCGATGCATCCGGACTATCTCGCCATCGGCGTCGAATCCAACGTGCTGTTGTCACGCAATCAAGCCAAATGGCAGCAACTCAAAGAGCTGCAGCGTGACACCTACACGGCGGTAAAGAAAGTCCACCGTTCACTGCCGGTCTTTTTTACGACCGAAGTGCTGCACTACAAACGGCTCACACGTGACGCCAAGGGGACAGAGCAAGAGAAAGAAGTCGCGGATATGATGCGCTATAGCGACCTGTTCGCGATGAGCGTCTATCCACACATAAGCGCCGAGGTGCCACGGATCCTGCCGGCAAGTTTTTTCGACTTCGCCAAGCGCTTCAAAAAAGGCATCGCCGTTTCCGAGAGCGGTATGACATCCCAGAACGTGGAGCTTAAATCGTATGCCACGGTGCTCTACGGCTCGGAGGCTGACCAAATGCGTTTTACCGAGTTCCTGCTCAAAACCGCGGCGCGCGACGGCTATGAATTCGTCATCAACTTCGCCACCACCGATTCCGATCGCCTGGTCGCCCGGCTGCGCCCCCAGCTCGCCGACCTAGCGCGGATCTGGGCTTTTATCGGCATGCAAACCGGCGATCGAAGACCGAAGCCGGCGTCAGCCGTGTGGGATGGTTATTTGCGCGCGAAGTACGAACAGACGAAGTGGTGGTGAGACTCCCTCCCGGCAACTCACGATTTGACTAGCGAATAGAATAAAACCAGTTCGCCGTTTTTCCCTGCTGCGAAATCGTGTGCTGTGCCTTTCGGGATGTGGCAGATTACGCCGGCTTTCAGCAGAATTCGTTTGCCATCAACTCGCAGGCGGCCGGTGCCTTTGATGACGTGGCAGACGACGTCTTTGTCGACGTGATTGATTTCTTTTGGATCGGATTTCTTGCTCGGGCGGAAGACGATCAAGCCGCTGGTGAAGTGCTTCCCGGCGAAGCAGTCCGCGTAGCGGATCTCAGTGTTGAGGTTTTTGAGGCGCTTCAGAGCCGCGCGGACCTTGATAACTGTCATTGAAGGTTTCGGTTGGAGGCGATCGTAGGGGCGCAGCATGCTGCGCCCCTACACAGCGTCACGCTTCGTCTGTTACAGCCGCGACGATTTCTTTGATCGCTTGTTCAGCCTTGTCGTTCGGCACCCGGCTCGAGCCGACGACCTTGTGGCCACCGCCGCCGTAATTTTTGAGTAGCTCGCCGACGTTGACGTTCGACGTTGGGTTGAAGATGTTGTAGCCGAC
>VBKX01000456.1:5469-7586 GCA_005879435.1 Deltaproteobacteria bacterium | reverse complement strand
TTTTCCAACGGCTGCCATCGCGAGTTTTGAGCACGAGACCGTCGAGGCCGAACGTGTAGCCTTCAGTCGGCGCCGTGAATAGCAGCGCGAACAAGTTCTGGCTCGCGCCGCTGGAAAATGAAACCTCGACGGGGCTTTTTTGTTTCACCCAGTTCTTGCCGCCATCCGTTGTCTGAAAAATGACGCCGAACTCGCCGACCATCCAGCCGCGCGTGGCGCTGCTAAACTTGATCGCGCTGAAAGTAAAATCTCCCGGTAGGGTCGAGACGCTCCAGGAGCGCCCGCCGTCTTCGGTTCGAACAGTCGTGCCCCGGCTGCCGACCAGCCAACCGTGAGTTTCTTCGAGCCAATCGGCGGCGAAAAGATGCTCCATCGTGCCGACAGCCAGCGCGCGCCAATTTTTGCCGCCGTCGGTCGTGTGCAGCACCGTGCCGGTGCTGCCGCCGATCCAACCTTTTAATAGGCTGACGAATCGGACGTTGAAGAGCGAGCTCTGCGTCGGGCTCGATTGACCTTCCCAGCTTTCACCCCGATCGCTCGAATGCAGGATCGTGCCGTAATAGCCGACAATCCAGGCTTGATTATCGATTATGTCGACGCCGTAAAAATTCTCATTGACGGCGGTATTTTTTAAGGCACTCGCACCGTGAGCAGAAAAAAAGGCGGGAGCCGATCCGACGATCAGCCCGGCAAACCAAAGAGCAAGAAAGCGCATCTAAGGAATACAATCAAAGGCGATGGACAAGAAAAGTGTGCCCCGTTAGAAAAGTTCGCAATCTATTCAATCGAGCCACCCCGCATCACACTCTCAAGCGTCGACAAACCGAACATGCTGGCAGGGTAGCCCTTGTTGTACGACCGCGTAGCCGTGACGATTGTCGAACGGCCGTTTTGAACGTTGACGATGACGACATCGGCGACCGACCAAACTTCGCGCCCGTCGGCGAGCTTGACCGGCGTGAACATGCCGAACTGCTCTTTCCAATATTCGCCGCGCTTGTCCCAGATCAGCGTCCAATGCGTGTCGAAGGTCATTTTGTTTAAGTGCAAAAGCTTTCTCGGATAGCAGTAGTTGGAATCCTTGGGCGTAATTTCGAGAACGTAGGTGTCGACGACTTCCCATTTCTCATCCAGGGGCAGATAGTCGCCTTGCTTGCGATGGAACGGCAAATGCTCCTGGCTCAAATTCGCCAAGATCTTCTTTTCACCGAGGAACTTATAGTTGAAATCGGTGATCTTGCCGTTGAAACTATTGATATCGTCCAGGTTGAACTCGCTCGGCGCCAGCGTCTGACAACGCTGTGTGGTGGTAGCGCGGCGAATGCGCCGGATGCTCGGAATATAAATGTACAAATCATCGGCGCGGTTGGGATCGGCGTAGCGGATTTCCAGTGTCGTAGTTCCGGCCGCGTCGCGCGGATAGCTGTCGACGCGCAGTTGCATGTAGTCGATATGCTCGTAACCGGGAATGACTGGCTTTGGATCTAAAATATAGCGCGTCCTGGGAAAGAGAAAATAAGAAACCAAGTCGGCGCGCCGTTCGGCTCCGTCTTTTTCGATGGCCGATCGAATAATCTTGCCACCTTTCACCGCGCCGCCGGTCTTGTAATCGTCGCCCAGCCAGCGCCAGAAAAAGTTCCAAGCCAGTTTCTGACCGATCTGCGGATCGCTTAGATCCATTTTTGGAAAGGGTTGGCCAGCGACGTGACCGAGGAGCTCCCCGTTGCTGCCCAGGTGAACCTTGCCGGAGTACTTTTCCGTCGCATCGGCGTATTCTTTCAAGGCCCGGTAGGTTTTCGAAGGTTTGATCTGGATGGTGTGGCCGGCTTTGATGCGATTTAAAAAATTCTCGCCGACCATGCCTTGGATTCTTTGCCAGTTATTCGGACCGATGGTGTCCCCCGGCTTGAGATCGGGGTCGGCCGCCAATGTTTTTGGAACCGGCAACGCCAGGCACATCAGCACAAGAGAAAACGCCATCCAACTTCGTCCGGGAAAAATCTTTCGTCGAGCCAGTTTCATCTTGTTAAACCTCCAGCGCTCAGAACTGATAACGCATCTTGAGAAAGACCGAATCTTTCTCGTCGAAGAAACCAAACGATTTGAACTTGTTGCGC
>VBKX01000456.1:0-5347 GCA_005879435.1 Deltaproteobacteria bacterium | reverse complement strand
TTCTCGGCCGTGGAGAAAGGATGGATGCCGTCTTCGTGATTGAAAATGATGTTCTGGAAGATTTGAAACGACAAATTAAATGCCCGCCAGGGATCGTCCGGATGGAGAAACGGGATCAACGTCGTGCGGTCGAACCCCAGCGCGTATCGAAGCGTGTGTTTTTCCACTGTCCCGTCGGGATGTTTGGGATCGGCCGTTGCTTTGAGACCAAAGGCGCCCGGATACTTCGAAATGTTGTAGGGTTTATCCGGGATGAACGCTACTTCGCCTCGCACGGCGGTGTTGACCGGCAAGCCGAATAAATCAGCGACCGGGTAGTTAAATTGCCCGGCGAATATGTTCGTGCGATCGTTTACCAGCCTGAGGTTGACGACGCTCGGTGCTGTCCCTGCCAGGCACGGTCCGGGCACCGGTGCGGAGCAATTCACTCCTTTGACTTTGAAGACCATGTCGGTTGATTGCGGGTTAAACCCCCCAATGTAACCAAGACTCAAGCTTAGTTTGCCGATGCTGTGGCTGATCCGCGAGCCGATTTTCCAACTGTCGCCAGCATCGGGCAGCTCCCGGCTCGTGCTCGGAATGACCAGACAGGAAATAGACGTCGGCGGCGCAGCTCCCGAGCAGGCGGGACGGATGGAGTTGGCGAACAGATTGCCGAAAGCATTACGACCTAAAAACGTGAGTCGAGTTTCCGGATGGGCCGACCATCTTCCATAGCGAACCTTCAAGTCGCCGGTATCGTTGCTGCCGACGATCTCGTCTACTCTCTGCTTGGCCTGTTCGAAGCCGCCGGGCAGGGCGAAGAATTCCAGGATCGTATTGCTGACCGGTTGGATGGTGTAGAGAGTGCGCAATCCCCAAGCGGGGATTCTCGTTTCATCGAGATTAAAAAGATTGGGAGCCGCCGGGGGCGAGAAAGTAAGATCCTGCGGATTGATCAGATCGAGCAGTCTGATGCCGTCTGTCTCACCCCAAGAGATGAATTGTCGGCCGAGCCGGATTTTCAGCTGATCATGTGGCTTGAGGTCGAGGACGGCTTCCCAGGGCTTGAAACTATCCTCGTCGTAAAAAGTATTTGATAGCGGTTTAACCGGAGCGGCGGGGAAGTATGTGACGCTTTGTTTGCGGCTCTTGGCTTCGGCGTTGTAGCGCGGCTCTTTAACGAAGCGCCAGGAGATAAAAAACTTGGCCCAGTCGGTCATATCGACGTTAAATTCGGGTTGGATGGTGAATCGATTCATGATGAATCGATTCGACGTGTCGAAAAAATGGCTGCCGTGGCTGACCGAAAGCCCCGTCGTGTTTTCAACAAAACCCCTGAAGGAAACTTTTTCTTGCAAAAACTTTTCCCATTCATCACCTAAGGGCGATTCTCCAGACGCATGACTAAAACAGATGCCGATCAGCAGAATTCCGACGACGAGTGGGACGAGCTGACGCTGCGTTGCTTCCATAAACTCCTCCGCTAGATATTGAGCGAGCTATGTTTTCCGGCGCGGTTCGTGATAATTCTTTTTAAAAAAAGGTTTTTCTGGGCTGCGAACAAACACAGATTAGTCCTTTATATTTCAAAATTTCATATGTCAAGTAATTTATTGGGCGTTTTTATCGGTGCACTTTTGTTGGCCGCGCCTTATTTAGCGCCTAGCCTGTTCGTGTCCGCTTGGCTCGCGTTGGTTCCGCTCTTTTGGGCAATTCAACGCGCCGGAACACTTCGCAAGGCGGTGTTTTGCGGCTGGCTCATGGGCTTTGTCGCGCACCTGATTGGATTTCACTGGTTGGTCTATACGATCAGCGCCTTTGGCGGCTTTCCTTATTCCATAAGCGTGATCGTCTTTCTGCTCTATGCCGCGTTGCAGGCGATTCAAATGGCGCTCTTTGCGCTGCTGGTGCGCAGCGGCGGGCTCGGTCCCTTGTGCATATTTCCTGCTGTGTTCTGGGTGGCGCTCGAGTTTTTATTTCCGCTTCTGTTCCCCTGGCACGTGGCCAACTCGCAGGTGTCATTTTTGTGGTTTATCCAGAGCGCCGATCTCGTTGGACCTTACGGCGCCAGTTTCATCGTTGTCTGGTTTAACGCGGCGTTGTTCCGAGCTCTAGCTTCTCGAGAACAGGAACCCTCGCTTCGTTTTCTCCCGCTCGGCTGTTCGGTTTTTGCGATCGCGTTGTCGCTCATCTACGGATTCCAGAGAATCGAAAGCGTCGGAGAGGACATGGCGACGGCGCGCAAATTGCCTGTGGCAGCGGTGCAGGGCAACGTGGACATCGATCTTAAATGGAACCCAGTTTTGGCACAGAAAAATTTTGATGAGCATCGCCGGCTCACGGACCCGGCGGATGCGGTTGCACTCGTGATTTGGCCGGAATCGGCAGTCGAATTCATGGTGCCGGAGGATTTGCCGGCTTTGCCACCGGAGCTAATGCCGTCCTTCAAGTCCGGCCAAACTTATTTTATTTTCGGGGCCAAGAGTTTTCGCGGTACGCTCGGCCGTCCCGGCGCGAAGGCCTTCAACACAGCTTTTTTCACCGACGCAAAAGGACGCATTCTCGGCCACTATCACAAGCAAGTGCTGCTTGCCTTTGGCGAGTATTTGCCATTTTCTAAGATCTTATCGCTGCTGCCAGGAGTTCCATTTGCCGACGGGTTTACGCCGGGTCCCGGGCCGATCGCTTTTCACCTGCCGAGCGGCGTGCGGGTCGCGCCGCTAATTTGCTATGAGGATCTGATGCCGGATATCGCCCGGAAGTTCGTCAGCGAAACGCGCGCGAATATTCTGGTAAATCTGACCAATGACGCCTGGTACGGAAAAACCGTTGGCCCTTGGCAACACTTGTGGCTGTCGCAATCACGCGCCATAGAAACTCGCCGCAGCCTGCTGCGCGTTACCAACACCGGTGTGACGTCGCTGGTGAACGCAAAAGGAGAATTGGTCAAGACGTTGCCGATGTTCACAGCGGCGGTGATGCAGACGGAAGTTGAGATCTTGAACGGCGAGACGTTTTACGTGCGCTTCGGCGATTGGTTTGCGTGGGGAATGACGATCACGTCGCTAGCGATTATTTTGCTCGGTTGGAAAAGATCGTTTCGAGGGACAGGTTAGATTTATCTGAATAGAGCGACTGGCCGGTCGCCCCTACGGCAGGGCTGGCAGCTCATCCCGCCGACACCGCTAAATCGTGCTGGCGTTTGCCGAGTCGCCTGCCACCGTTTTTTGTGATGACTACGGTATCACCCCACGTGCTGATCGATTGGCCGTCGGCAGAGATTGCGGATGGCTTGCAGATAAATACCATGTTTTCTTGCAGCGTGACGGCGAGTTGGCCCGGGCTTTTAGCGTGCGCGGTTATGATCGGGCCGTCGTCGCCGGCGCCGCGGCCATGCATATTCAAATCGCCGCGCGCGCCCGCCGCCGGGCCGGATTTCGGCGCGACGGTCGCGCTTGTCTTCAACGTCAACTCGGCTAGCTCTTTGACCGATACGCCGGGTTTCAAGTTTTCCATCACGCGGTTGAAAAGCTCGCGCTGCATTTTGATTAACTCTTGATGCATCGGATCGGCCTTGCCGACGAATACGGGTTGCACACCCTGAGAACGGTAGCCGATCCACGACGCTTCGACTTCGTTGATGATCAGATCGCCGAGCTCGAGAAGGCGCATGCTCGGGCGCGTCAATGTGCGCCGGACGTTTTTCCCGGATATCCAGTTGCAGTGCACGGGCATTTCCGAGCCGTTGCGCATCAGCGCGTACTGGGTCGCGGCCCAGACGTCCCAGTCTCTGACGCCGGCTTTTGCGGCTTCGATCTCGGCTTGATACGCGAGTTCGACGATCTCCATGGATTTGGTCAAGACATCGATTTCTTCCTCGCTCTTGGTGTAACGGACTTCGGTCAAGATCGGCGTGGCGTCGACGATCTCGGCTTGCGGCAAGGCTTCGCGGATTTTTTCGTAGGTGCCGTGCAGAATCGTTCCTTCCGGCGTGCGCGTGCCTTCGACTTCACCGAGACCGGTGATACCGATGCGGCCGTGTTCGATTTTTAATTCTTTCAAGCGCTCGACCACGATCCTTCCATACTCGCGGCGCGCCTCGCGCACATCGGTCGTCCAATCCTGCGTCGTCGTCCAACGCGGATTCGCCGTCGTCGCAATGGCCGTGACGGCGCCGTTTAGCGGAAACACCGCGGCGATGTCGGCGTCGCCGCCACCGCCGCAGTGGGTGAGATAGCGCGTGTTGGCTTGAAAATCCATCGAGTGGCCGGTGTTCTGCGGCGTGACGATAACGTCGATATTCTGCTCGGCCATTTTTTCACGGACAGCTTTCCAGCGGCGGTCGCGTTCGGCAAGGGAGAAGCGGGGATAGGGGTGGAGTTCGGGCATGATTAAGCTCCGTTCAAAACGTTCAAGTCGTTCAAACCGTAGGAATTGACTCACCACGAAGCGCACTCGAAAGTACTCGGAGTCGGGAATTCCTCCCGCCAAGGCGCAAAGGCGCCAAGGTTATGGGGAAAGGACAAAAACTCTTATAAATGATTTTCACTCTCAATCTCCGAACTTTGCGCCCTTTGCGTCTTTGCGGGAGATACTCCGAGTTTCGGTTGCGGCTCAGCCGCACTGGGACCTTCGTGGTAAATCATTTCTAACTTCGTTTCAGTGAGGTTGTCTGCGTTCGCGCATGCGCGCCAGGGAGGCTTGAAACAGCCGCTCGGCTTCGTCCGCTAGTTCCCTCGGCGGCCACTCTTGTTTGTGCACGCAGCAACTCTTGTCGTAAGGACCGACCGGAAATTGCTCACGCTGCGCTTGCGGTACGTTGGAGCAGTGGATTTCGAGATGATTGCCGTCAGGGTCGTTGAAGTAAATCTCAGCGCCCTTGGTGCCGGCGCGGGTCATCGGACCGACGAACGGCACTTGCCATTTCTTGAAATGCTCGGTCCATATCGCCAAGTCTTCAGCCGATGTGTCGAGCGCCAGGTGAGGATGCGACTGATTCCAGTCCGGTTGGCCGTAGCTTTGCTCGAACAGATCGACTTCGAAGCCGGGCGCCAGACGCACGCCGAGCTGCAAAGAGCGGGCGAGCCCTTTTGCCGCGCGGTCGGGCGCGGACTCATGATGCGCCTCACCGCCGAGAACCACGATGAAGAAGCGTGCCGCGCGGTAGCGATCCTTCACCGGAATAGTCAAGTGGTTGAGACCGCGAATATGCAGCGGCGCATCGGGGTTAAAATTTTCATCGCTCATGGGAAAACCTCCGCAAAGAGAATCTAAGCCAATCTATAGTACGACCTTTAATTGCGGGCAAGGTGGGAGAGAAAATTGGAGTATTGGAGTATTGGAAAACACCGAGCAGTTTGTCCAC
>VBKX01000066.1 GCA_005879435.1 Deltaproteobacteria bacterium | reverse complement strand
CCCACAAAGCCAGGGCGACGTGGCGAAAGTCGCCAACGTAACTTGGTTTCCCTTGCACCAAAAAAACCTCGGCCGTGGGCGTCAAATAATATTTGCCATCGCGCTTCTCGATTAAGCCGAGCGCGGGCAAGCTATCGAGAACGATCCGTGTCGCGCGCGGATCAGTTCCGGCTGCGCGCGCGATTTCATCGGCCGATTGAAAGCCTTTGTGGATGAGGGTGAAAAAGTCGTATTCGATTGAGGCGTCGAGGATCTGGCTATTGGCGAAATCGCCCAAGATCCGCATCAACGGACGAGGCGACAGCTCTTGCGCGTTACGTGTTTCAGTCATTAAACTTTATAGAACCCTTCCTTTTTGACGTACTGATAAACGCCTTCGAAGAACCAGGCGAAGTACGCCGTGCCGGTGCGCAGGCAATATTCCAAATTGAACCCCGGTCGGGTCTCGGCTTTTCCCTCTTCGAGCATTTTTTTGAGCACCGTCCAATCGAGGTCAGCGTGGGCCATCACGCCGTCGTGCTCTTCGAGATCCGCCTCCGCGTGCATACGGAAGTAGACGATTTTTTCTTCCGGGATTTTATAATTTTTGCGCAGCGCGCCGCCGAAAAATTTCGCCCAGTGGCCAACCGCTTCTTCGACGCAGAACGACGCCCACCACTCCACCATCGTGCCCTCGTAGAGCACGCCGCGGTAGTATTCGAGAAACGCTCGGCACTCCGGAAGCATCTCATATTCGATCATTTCGTCGTTGGTCAAGCCGAAATTGCGACCTTGTTCGAGCACAATTTGAATGTGCCCAGGCGGTTTTGGATGAATCATTTCGTCGGCGACATGATTGGCAAAATGCTTTTGCAATTCCGGATGACGCTTGAAAAACGGCAGATGGCGCTGGTAGGCGACGCCGTGAAAATTATTGATCTCGGCGACAAAGCCATACCAGTTCTGCCAGAAGACTTTGATCGCTTCCATCGGCAGCGTGCCGTTCGCCAGGTCGCTGTGAAAACGCCCCTTGATAAGCCATCGGTCGGTGATATCAGTCAGAAATTTCTTTAGATCGGCCACTACCGCCTCAGCTTCCTGCGGGGCGAGTCTCTTGCCGGAAAAATCTTGCCTACCGAGTCCCATGTTTTCTCCTAATGTTACGCGTTATAACCCTTGAGCAGCCCAATGCCTTTTTGACTTTGAACCTTTGAACTTTGAACTCGTTAATACAGCGCGCCGGGGTTCAGAATATTGTTGGGACCGACCAATTGCTTGATCTCTTTGATCACATCGTAGAGGTTACCCAGTCGCTGATAGGGCAACGGCCCTTTGGTGCTCAACGTCGGTGCCGTCCACACCACGCCGCGCTCATTGCTGAATTGCTGCACCATGCCCATCCACTTGCGTAGCTTGCCGACGTCTTCCTCGTCATACGGATTATAGAAAACGAAATATTCTTCCTTGATGCCGAGATCGCGGGTGACGTAGCTGTCATGCTGCGGCGAATGGTCGGCGTCCCACAAACCGCTTTCCCGTTTGGCCGCCTCGTCGAGATCGTACATCTCTTTCAGGAACGTCAGCGGGTACATCTTGGAAGTGACGGCGAACATGCCGGTATGCCGAACGACCGAGCCGCACCAACCGTCCGGTCCCATGATATGCCAGTCAGGCCAGCCGTGACGGCCATAATCCTGCGCTTTGGCGCCCATTCCCTTTTCGGCGACCTCAGGCACGTCGACACCTCCCGCTTCGTGGTATATACCTCGCATCCGTTTTTCTTTGAACGCCAACTCGTCTGAATCGCGCGCCATCAGCATAGTCTTCAGAAAGAACCAACCGTTATCGGGAATTTTGCTCTTGTCATACAGCCCGTCTTCCATCGGCCAATGATACTGCCAGCGGTCGGTGAAATGGATGTCGTAGACCACTTCGCCCTTGACCAATTGCATTAGCGCGTTCTGCGCGTCTTCCAGTTGATCACGCCGAAACGAATAGCAATAATCGTGCAGCCACTCGCGCTTGGCCTCAATCGCGCGCAAACAAACCTTGCTGATAATCCCCATCGACCCGGCGGCGAGCGTGAAAAGGCCGAGCAAATCCGGCAAATGAATCCATTTTTGAAATGGACCGAACCTAGTTCCCTGGTTTGCCAGAGCGCCAAGGCGAATAGTTTCGCCGTTGGCGAGTATGACCTCCAAACCGAGTACCATGTCGGCGATCCAGCCGTAGCGGGTCATGCCGTAACCGATGCCGCCCTTATTGATCATCGCGCCGATGACGACCGCAGGTCCGTAGGTGCCAAAGTTCGGCAGCATCAGTCCGTGTTGGCGCAAGGCGTGATGAATACCATACACGCTCGCGCCACCCTCAGCGATCACGTACTGCATCACCGGATTCACTTCGAGAATCTTGTCCATGCCGAGCATATCGAGAAGCAGGCCGCCTTTGAGCGGCGAGCTGATGCCCATGCCGACGCCGCCCTTGGCGACGATCGGAATCTTGTGCTCGTTGGCAAATCTTAGAATGTCGGCGACTTTGTGGTTGCCGTGAGCGTCGGACTCGATGCGAACGATGACATCCGGCAACGCGCGATAAGCGCCATAAGCAAGCGTGTGCTGATAGTTGATTTTGTCGATGGGATTGGTGGAGACACGCCGTGGGCCGACGATCTCGTTTAAGCGCGTAACAATCTCATCGAGGGTGAGCATGATAGGTTCGAGTGATCAGCGTATGCGCGATCTTTGTCTCGGCGAATCGGAGCGTAGCAAATGGTGCGTGACAATGAAACTAGAGCTGCAGATGGCTGCCACCGGTAATCAAGATATGACTGCCGGTGAGCATACTGGCTTCATCGCCCGCCAAAAACGCGATCGCGCCGGCGACGTCTTCGGGATAGAGATGTTTTTTCAACGGTCGAGTTTCTTTGACCCGCTCGCGAAATGCTTCCGGCATGATCATCGACGCGTCGGTGAGCGTGAAAGCAGGCGTGACGACGTTGACCGAGATCCCCAAGGGCCCCAATTCAATCGCCATGGTATTGGCCATCGATTCGAGAGCGGATTTGGCCGCGGCATACGCGCCCATCTTTGGCAGCGGCTGCTGGGCCAAGCGTGTGCTGACGACTATAATTCGGCCGGCTTTTTTTTCCGTCATCGCCGGCAGACAAGCGCGCGTACAGTAGAAAAACGCCGATAGCTCATGCTCGACGGCGCGGTTAAAACTCTCCCACGAAAGCTCGTGCAGCGGACCGACTTCGAAAGGAAAATAGGCATTGTTAACTAAAATGTCGACCGCACCGAGTTTCCGCTGCGTAGCGAGCACCATTTGCTCGACTTGATCTTTCTGCGTCACGTCCGCTTGAAAGACCATGGCACGGCCGCCGTCCGCGCTAATTTGTTCTGCGATTTTCTGCGCGGCTTCTTGGTTTTGATGATAATTGACGGCAACGGCGGCGCCGGCTTGAGCCAAGCGTAGTGCCACGGCAGCGCCTATGCCGCGGCTAGCGCCGGTCACAAGAGCTACTTTACCCGCCAGCGGGCGATTGTTGAGCGGCTGGGCCATAGGCAACTAACAGGAAGAATCAAATCGCGACAGCGTCTTCCGCTGCGCCTTTTTCGTATTTCGCGGCGTTACCTTTGAACGAAAGGAACTTCATCTTCACATAGGGGGAGCTGTAACTGTTCAATATCCGATCGACTCTGCCCGGTTTGCCGTAAAAAGATTGAAACGCCCACCCGGTGAGTTCACCGAGTTGTTGGCGGGTGAGATGTTTAGTCGGCATCACGCAATGCTCGAGGTCATAAAGACTTAAGTTTTCAATTTCAATCACGCTTTCCTTCACCGCTTTCTTATAGATCGGCGATCCCGGAATCGGATTGAGCAATTGAATCATGACGATGTCGGGGTCGATTTCGTCGACCGCCTTGGCCCGCTGGCGAATTTTGGCTTCGTCGTCTTCCCAGAAACCATTTAGATAAGTTGAAATCGTCGAGATGTCGTTTTTACGCAGGAATTGAATGAGCTCCTTCAATTCTTTAACGCCGACTTTCATCGGGCCTTTGCGCGCCTCGGCGATTTCCTCGTCGGTGCCACCGTCGATGCCGATCAAAATTTGGTAAAGACCGACTTTTCTCAGGCGCGGCACCAAGTCGGCGTCACGTATTAGGTTCTGCGCCCTGCTCAAGCAAAACCAACTCATGTCCAACTTTTTTTCTTCGAGCGCTTCGACCAGTTCTACCATCTTCTGGCGATCCGAATTGAAGTCGTCGTCCATGAAAGTCAGCGCTTTGACGCCGTACTTTTTGTTGAGCAGTTCCATTTCATCAGCCACTGCCCGACCGCCCCGTGTGCGATGGGAGGTGAAATCCCGCGGATTGCGCGGGTCGACCAGCCACCATTCATAACAGAAGTGACATGCCCCTTCGCAGCCTCGGGAAGTCACGGCTTCATTGTAGTTCGGAATCACAGAGTAGCCGTAGTACTTGTCCATCGGGAACAAATCATAGGCGGGCATCGGCAGCTCGTCGAGATTTTGGATAACCGGGCGCGCCGGATTGAGCACGATCTCTTTACCTCTACGCCACGTAAGGCCGCGAATGTCGGCGAAATTCGGCGCGGGCCTTTTGAGCTCTTCGAGCAGTTCCCACAGGGGATATTCGTTATTCCGCCGCCGATAGTAAGCGTATCCGGCAAGACTTCTTTGATCCGCTTCATCGCGTCATGAAAACGGTTAAGCTGCGCCGCGCCACCGGCTGCGGCGATCATGGCACCGAAAAATACCGCATCGGGTCGCCGCCTTTTTACCTCGTCGAGCATTAGATCGTCATCAAGTCCAAGAGCCCGGCAATCGAGGACCGACACTTCTGCCGCCTTCTTTTCTCGGACGAATGCGGCGACCTGCGAATGGAGGGAGTTAACCGCTAAATGGCGATCACCCCATGGTGCCTGCTATCTCCTAATACGGCGGGATTACTAACAATGAAAATATTTAATACCTAAACGAATGTCAAGGTGTGCGGCTAAAGGCCCCATCGGCCTCTCATTCATAGTGACGCTAATAAGGTTCGGCTGCAGAGCGGAAAACTATTGACAAGGTCTAGCCCTTTTGGTACTGGTTCGCAGGCTGGACAAATGGTATCGTAGTCTCACTAAGCTAAGAGGAGGGGTCACGTTATGGCTCAAATCGCGCAAGAGGAACAACTATTAGATATACGCGTCGCCGAGGCATCCTTAGCGTATAAGTTTTATCTCAACCAGGAGAAAAAGATTCTCGGCACCATCGCGGTGATTGGGTTTCTCTTAACATGGGAAACCATCGGCAACTGGGCTGGTCTCATTAACCCCATGTTCATGAGCGCCCCTTCGATGGTCTTGAAAGCAGGCTGGCAGATGTTCGCCTCGGGCGAGATTTGGAATGACCTCTACGTTAGTGGCATCGAGTTTTTCTGGGGCTATATCCTCTCCGTTATCTTCGCTATCCCCTTTGGAATTGCCATCGGTTGGTATAAGAGATTTGCCTATGTGTGCGATCCATTCGTCAACGCGATGAATGCCACGCCACGTGTCGCCCTCTTGCCCCTGGTTATTATCTGGCTCGGTATCGGCATCTTATCCAAGGTCGGCATCATCTTCCTGGGCGCGGTTTTCCCACTCTTGATCAATACTCGCGATGGCGTCAAAACCACGCCGGCGAATTTGCTGACCGCCGCGCGAAGCTTTGGTGCGTCAGAGTGGCAAATCTTTAAATCGGTTGTTCTGCCTTCGACAGTGCCCTTCATTCTGACGGGGCTTCGGTTGGCCGTGGGCCGCGCGCTTATCGGTGTAATGGTCGGCGAGCTCTACGCCGCAACGGCGGGCATAGGATTTATGATCACGGTCGCCGGCGCGACGTTCCAAACCGATAAAGTCTTCGTCGGCGTTTTAATCTTTGCGATCTCCGGCATGGCCCTAACCGAGGTCATCGACCGGTTTGAACATCGTTTCGATAAGTGGCGTCCGAAAGTAGGCCACGATTAAGCTCCTCGATTCCACGTTGCAATTGTTCTGACCCGAAAAAGTGGCGCTGGAGAAATCTAGCGCCACTTTTTTTAGCCTAAAAATCCAAAAATCAATTCTTCGGTCCCTTAAAATCAAACCATTTCCGCCCGAGCTAGGGTGAGTTGATACAGACCTCCGAAATGTGATTTGGCGTGCCGTCGTTACGTTTCTTGGTTCTACGAACTGTCTCATCGCACAATTCCCCTCGTGCCTGATAGGCTCTGTCCAGGAAATTGGCTACACTACACTCAAGGAGTCCATTTAACGACACGATACCAATCGCGCGCACAGCTTCAATTCGGATGAGTTCCAGTGAAGAACCCCGCCGTTTTATTATTGGATCACTTCCGGCGCGTGCAATTTTTTTGCACGAGGAAATTGGACTACTTCAAGTAAAAGCGCAATAATGTCGACGCACTGCTCACGGGCATTGTAAAAAAGATCGGCGGAATGTAATCAAGCCCTGGCGATACTCTGGCTGCGCGGCCCAGCGATGCTCGTCTTCTGATTTTTTTGTTGTTATAGGAATTCGATGACCAGCCCGCGCCGCCGACTTGCCATCCGGGGAATAATTTTCGTTGCACTAATCGTGCTCCTGTTCTTCTTCAGTCGTTACATTCCGCGGCCATTCAGCGCATTCGCCCCCCACTAATCGTGCTCCTGTTCTTCTTCAGTCGTTACATTCCGCGGCCATTCAGCGCATTCGCTCCCCCGGGCGAAGATTTCGACGATTTCGAGGGGATCTATTCTAGCAGCGACAAGCTCAGCAAATTCCTCCAAAACTTGGGGCCGTATTCTCCCGCTGTTTTCGTGCTTTTGCAGGTTCTCCAAGTGGTCGCGGCGCCCTTTCCGGGAGAACTCACCGGCGTGGCGGGCGGCTATGTTTACGGCGTGACTGTCGGTTTTCTACTTTCCACGGTAGGGCTTTCCCTAGGTTCCTGGGTTGCCTTTGAGCTGGCGAGTATACTCGGTCGTCCATTTGTCGAGCGCTTCGTCAAGCGCGAGGTCTTGGAGAAGTTCAATTTTCTCACGACCAAAACCGGGACACTAATCTGTTTCGTGTTATTTCTTTTTCCGGGTTTTCCCAAGGATTATCTTTGTTACGTTCTTGGCCTTAGTCGAATGAAATTGAGCACGTTTTTGATCGTTTCAATCCTTGGACGGCTGCCGGGCACGTATCTTCTCACCATGCAGGGCGCGACGATTCGCAACGAGGAGTACCACACCTTTATAATTCTTGCGTTTGTTTCGATTGCTGCTCTGGGAGTCGCATACTTGTACCGAAACCATATCTTTGCCTGGATCAAGCATCGCCACGAACACAAGTAGCGCGCCACTAAAAGCTCAATCCGCGGGTTAAAAAATAAAAGATTGGCGCAACGATTATTCGGTACCAAGCGAACGGCGTGAGCTTGCCGCGCTGGAGAAAACTCACAAATCCCTTCACTGCAATCAGGGCGACGATAAAGGACACGATAAATCCAACTCCGAGCTGCAGCGAATCGTGAAAAGCCATTTGGTCTCGCATCTTGATCAGTTCGTAACCAGTCGCAGCGAACATGACCGGCACGGCGATGAGGAAAGAAAATTCGGCGGCGCTTTTCCGATCCAATCCGAGAAGCATGCCGCCGACAATCGTCGCCGCGGCTCGTGAGGTGCCCGGCCACAGGGCCAGAACCTGAAAGAGCCCGATGCCAACAGCTTGCCCGAGCGTGATCGTGTCTAACGTGTTAGCGCTTCGCCGCGACCCATAGCGTTCCACGAGCAGGATTGCGACGCCTCCAAGGGCCAGAGCCAATGTCACTGCCCCGGGATTGAAGAGTTCATCCTTGATCGCCCGTCGCGCCAGATAGCCGACGAGCAACGCAGGCAAAGTCGCAAGCCCGACACGCCAAAGACCAGACCATCCTTCCAGACTCGACCGTGTTGGTGCAAACGTTGGCTTGGCAGAG
>VBKX01000455.1 GCA_005879435.1 Deltaproteobacteria bacterium | reverse complement strand
GAACTGGTCAAAGATTCGACATTGCGCGAAGCGTCGAAGAATTGGCCGTCCACCGAAGGCCGAAAGAATCTCCTTTTCTACGAAGACCCTGACTACGGCTTCGCCATCAACGGCGTCGTGCGAGTACCCGGTCGCAAAGGCAGTATTCATGATCACGCCCACTCGTGGACGGCCTATGGGCTACTCGACGGAACGGAAAGTCTCGAGCGTTATCGCCGTCTCGACGACGGGTCGAAAGAAGGTTACGCGAAGCTGGAGTTGGAGAGCGTCACGCAAGGCAACCCCGGCAAAGTCGATTTGGTCCCGCCTTTCGACGCTCACGCCGAGCAAGGCGGACCGACGAGATCGGGAGAACAACACCGTGCGGAGGATCGATGGTCCGACAAATATCCCGTACGAGATCACCGGCTAGATCGCTTCCAGCCAAGCTGTCTGTTCTCGACGAAGATTACCAAGGACACGAAGGATTCGACAAGTTCACCGCCGAGGCGCAGACGACGCAGCGAAAGAGTTCAAAAAATAAACCTCTGCGACCTCTGTGTCCCTGCGGTGAAATTTCTTTTTTCCTCTTTGCTTGCGGCTTTGCCGCGCTGCGTCCTTCGTGGTGAAATCTTCCGACTCTAGAAAGCAGATTAAACGCAGCTATACGCACTCCAACGCGGCGGCGAGATCGGCGATGAGATCGTCGGCGTCTTCGATGCCGACCGAGTAGCGGATGAGATTGTCTTTGATCCCGACCATTAATCGCTCTTCAGTGCTCAGCTCGTAAAAGCTCATTAACGCGGGTTGTTCAATCAGACTTTCGACCCCGCCAAGCGACGGCGCGATCTGCGGGATGCGGCAGGCGTCGACGACTCGCGAAGTCGCTTCCAAGTTGCCGGCGATCTCGAACGACACCACGCCGCCGAAACCGCGCATTTGACGGCGCGCCACTTCATACTGTGGATGGCTCGGCAGGCCGGCGTAATGCACCGCAGTAACTTTCGGATGGGCCGCTAAAAACTCCGCCAGCGCTTGCCCGTTGGCATTCTGCCGTTCGATCCGCAATGCGAATGTTTTTAATCCACGCACCAACAGATAAGCGGCCAGCGGATCGATGATCGCGCCGCTCACATGCTGCAGGGAGCGAATCCCATCGACGAGCTCGGCGCAGCCCAACACCGCACCGGCGAGAAGGTCGTTGTGTCCGCCGAGATATTTGGTCGCCGAGTGCAAAACGATATCGATGCCGAACTCCAGCGGACGCTGATTGTAGGGCGTTGCAAAAGTCGCGTCGATAAGAGTCTTCACTCGATGGCGCCGGCCGATGCCGGCGAAGCGCTCCATGTCGACAATGCGGTTGTAAGGATTGGTCGGCGATTCGCTGACGAGCAGACGGGTGGTCGGACGGATCGCCTCCGCGATCGCCTGGTAGTCGCCCGCGGGCACGACCGAAACTTCGATACCGTACCGGTGCAAAGTTTGCGTCAGGAACTGGCGAGTGCGCCGGTACGAGTCGTCGGTCACGACCACGTGAGCGTTATGCGAAAGAACCGCATACATCGCTGTGGTAACCGCCGCCATGCCGCTGGAAAAGAGCAAGCAATCTTCGGCGCCTTCGAGCGCCGCGAGCTTTTGCTCCGCGACGCGCTGGGTCGGATTGCCGTAGCGCCCATATTCTTCTCGCTCGATCCGGTGCTGAAAGTGGTCGTGCAGTTCCTGAGTATCGGCAAAGGTGTATGTCGCCGTTTGAACGATCGGTGTGGCGAGAGAGTTGCCGAGTTTCGGCCGCGGCTCGCCGCCGTGCACGGCTAAAGTGCTAAAGCCCAGGCCTTTGCCATCAATGCCGGACAAGCGCTTGGCCACATCCGTCGGCTCCTCTGATGCCGTACCGGCGCTCTTGCTCTGTCGGTCGCTCATCAGCCGTCTAGCAAGCGCACGCGCTCGACGTAACGCGCAATCGCATCGCTGATATGTTTGGGGTCGGCGATAACTTCAACGGGCCGGTTTTGTAAAGTGCTCGGGATACCGGGCAGCGTGCCAGCGTGATACGCGATTTTCTGATCGGCGAATTTCAGGCCATTGGCGGTCGAGATCACGACCACTCGCTCGTGGCCGCGAATCACCTTTTTCTCCACGAGTTTTCTGAGCGCTGCCAACGCAACTCCCGTATGCGGGCAATTGAACATGCCGGTGCGGTCGGCGCGCGCCACTTCCTCGGCCAGCTCCGACTCCGAGGCTTGCTCGACGACGCCGTTGAAGCGCTGCAGCGTCGCGATCGCTTTGCGGACACTCACCGGATTGCCGATCTGATGTCAGATAAGAAAGATAAAGCGGGTTGGCGTTTTCCGCTTGCGCGACGCAGATGCGCGGCAATTTCGAGATCAAGCCGAGATCGTACATCATCAAAAAACCCTTGCCGAAGGCGCTGACGTTGCCGAGGTTGCCGCCCGGTAAGATCACCCAATCCGGCACTTCCCAATCGAACTGTTGGACGATTTCGATGGAGATCGTCTTCTGGCCTTCGATACGCAGGCTGTTCATCGAATTGGCCAGATAAATATGCTTGTGTTTAGTCACTTCCTGGACGGCTGCCATACAACCATCGAAATCGGTGTCGAGCGATAGTACCAGCGCGCCATTGGCGAGCGGTTGGACCAACTGCGCGGGTGAAACTTTGTCGCGCGGCAAAAACACTACGGTCGGAATTCCCGCCGCCGCACCATAGGCAGCCAGCGCCGCCGAAGTGTCGCCGGTGGATGCGCAAGCGACCGCATCGATCGGTTCGCCGTTGGCGATCATCTGATTGACCACTGAAACCAACACGGTCATGCCGAGGTCTTTGAACGAACCCGTGTGCGAGTTGCCGCATTGCTTGACCCAGAGATCCTCGACATGAAGCTGCTTGCCGTATCGATTTGCCCAGAAGAGATTGGTGTGGCCCTCACAGGTCGAAACCACGTTCTCGTTGTCGATAAACGGCACGACCCACTCTTTTTTCGCCCACACACCCGAACCGTAAGGATAAACATTTTGGCCGACCCGATCGTCGAAGAGTTTGATCCACGCTCCCGCCGCTCTGGTTTTCAAGGCATCGATATCGTGACGCACCTCAAGCAAGTCGCCGCACGTCGGGCAGCGGTAGATGATCTCTAGAAGACTGTACTGGCCGGGGCAACCGTTTATGCACTGAAACCAGGCGTTATAGCTCATGGATAAAGACCTTCTCTGAACATGCGGCAAACGTCGAGATCAAACCCTGCTCTCCTTCTAAACTTCATCAACAGCCAGATCGAATGCGTTTCATTGGCTTTCAATTGTCCCTGCTTTAGCGAATTCTTCCAATGCATGTAACCGGCACGGGCAAACACACGGATCTGCCTACAAACTTTGCAACCTAGGGATAGGACAATCATTTATTCTTTATTTCACGCAAGCGTCACGGATTTGCATCGATCCATGCTTTGGCGAGATGGATGACGAACTTCTCCGCGTCCTCACTTGTTTTGAATCGGTCAGCCAAGCCGCCAATGCTATGCGAGCAGCGGCCGCCCTCACTTTTCCACGTGATCTCCGCACCCGCGCTCCACTGCTTGTCGCTTTGGTTTAGCGATGTGAAAGCGATGATCAGGCGGTCGTTGTAGTACAGGTTAGCCATAGTGCTCTGGATTATAGACAGGTCCCAGGGATATTTCCAATAATTCCGGCATCAAGATCGCCATCTCCTCAGGCTATTTTCCTGACACTGAACGAAAAACGACTGTTTACAGGTCGTTCAAGATTAACTCGGAGCCACAGATTCAGCATGATCGTTTTCCTAAAACATCACCGGAGATCGAACCGAGGACAATCACGTGCCCCAAAGGCAAAGTACCAACCTGGAATTCGCAGCCCGTCAGATCACGCTAGCATTACTGGCCCGGTGGACCAAACACGATTCCATCAACGGGCATCCTGACCCTCTTCAATTGACATGTCCCTTCCTTACGAGTTCCCACGACTCCTGTTCTTTCGTCTGGTCTCCACTGGCTTGCGCTTTGCGTTTCAGATCCGCCAGCGCATCGCTAAAACTGCGGCCCGCAAAATCACGATAATTTAGGGGACAACTCATATGAACACAGCATTGGCTTTCATCGAACCAACAGACGTCGGCGTTATAGAGGACCTATCTAAAGAGATCATCCGCGACGGCGAGAAAAGGCTCATGCTGGCAGTTCTGGAAAGTGCCACCGAAGACTTTCAAAAGTATGTACGGGCGAACGATAAGCGCCGCAAAGAATTGTTCGATGAAGCCGAAGCGTGGATTTTGAATACCGATGATCCTTCGTTTTTTTCCTTTGACAACATTTGCGAGCATCTAAATCTAGACCCCGACTATATGCGCCATGGATTCATGCGTTGGAAGGACGCGACTCGCAATGGCGATCCCAAGAAGTACATCAAAAGACCGAACCGCCGCGCGGCGTGAGTCACGCAGTCAATCCGTCATATACTCCCGCCAATTTATCGGCCGGCGCGGAATATCTTTATAAAAGCTTTCGCTGTTGCTAACGACCGAGGAACACGAGGAAAGCACAGTAGTCAGCAAAACAACAGACAGACCCCAGGTCATCCTCATAACCTTCGACCTTGCAACCATCCGAAGACCTGACATTGCGACCCTCATTAATTCGCCTCCTCGTCTAAATCCTCACCACGCTCCAGTTCATACAATTGTTAGACAGCGCTTGGCCCTGCTCGCCCCTTAGTTCTCTTTCTTCACCACATTATATCTCCTTATGTCCGGCTCACTTGAAACTAGCCCCGCCAGTTTTGTTAATGCATCCGCTATATGTTTTGTCGTTAAGTGAGCATCTATTGCTGCATCACTTGTCCATTCCTCGACAAACGTAAAGTCTGTGTGGTCAGTTTGATTCTGCAGCAGTTCATAGCTGATACAGCCTGCCTCTTTGCGGGTTGGTTCAACCAGTACTACTCAAGCGACTATCCTTATTGAGTTTTCCGGCATTCTCTTTCTCCAGCTCCATTGCTCGACGCATTTCCGCTGTCTGACACTAAGGCCGAGCGGCCTAGCTTCTTGGCGCGCTCAAGCCAAAGTGATGCTTGAAAGCTAGACCTTCGACTCTTCCGACTGCAACATCCGTCTCTTCATCGCTCGTCATTCGCCAGACCTCGCCGTTTCAGATAGTCATCGAGGACAGAAGTCCAGAGGTCGGGACGGGCTACGATCCCGTGACCGCCGAGTCCCGGAGGCGGAGCAAACTCATGGAATACGCCCTTGCCGCCAGCCGCTTGGAATGCGGTAAAGTTCTCACGACTGTGGAACAACGGATAGAAGAAATCCCAGTCGCCATAAAGCCAGATCGTGTCGCTCGGATAGCGGGCGCCGCGCTTGAAGATCTCCTGATTGACGGTACTGACAGTTTTGCAACCGTAGCCCAGCCAGCCGCCGACAAAATTGATCACTCCTTTGACCTGCTCTGGCTGCTGCCCCGCATAGGCCACACTGAGAATACCCCCACGCGATTGCCCGCCGATCACGATGCGATTGGGGTCAACAAAGGGCATCGTCAGGATCGCTCCGATCGAGACTTCGATGTCGCGCAACGCACGATCCGCCCCGGGAATCGATAGCGAGGGCTCACAGGTGTAGCCGCGCGAGCGATCGCTCGCAAATCCTTCGTCATATTCGCCTTCGGAACCGCCACGCCCGCGTCGCGAAGGCATTACGACGACCCAGCCGCGCTGCACGAAGAACTGAGCCAACTGTGGAAAGTCCTGGGATTTCGTGAACAGGTTCGGGTCTCTTCCGTTACCGGTCGAGCCGTGATTGAAGACAAGCGTGGGTACCTTTCCTTCCGTAGAAGGCTTGTAGATACGCATTTCAAGACGCACGCTCTGCCCATCCACAACCACGGGCACCATACTGGTATCCTGTGCCCGAGCCAGACTGACGACGAGCAGCGTGACAAGAAGTAATACCACGCGAAGCAACGTCGATTCGCGCACACTCGGGCAACCGTCCCATGCTCCAAGCATCTGCATGAAAATGGTACTAACCCCTTCTGAAACAGCTGAACGCTTCAATCAACCGGCGCGTCGCTTTCGCGCGACCGGGTTGAATGAAATCTTAGGGATCTGTTGTCTCCAAAATGGCTGGGCCGAACGAATTGTCGATAACCAATCGCCACTTTTCGTCGGCATTTTTACGAAAGACACAGGTCGCAATCGCTTCTCTTGAGATAGGTTGTCCGTTTCCATCGAAACCGCTAAATACCCATTTCGAGATAAAGAGCGCGATATTTCCTGCCTCTATTACACGAGTCTTTATCTGACGAGCGCTGGGAGTAAGCGTAAATAGATAAGTAAAAAACTCTCCGAGATCTTTCTTTCCTCGGGCTAGCCGCCCCGGTTCAACGACTACCACAGCGTCGTCTTCATAAAAGCTCAGGACCGCTTCAAGGTCACCGCGCTCAAGCGCATCATCAAGCTCCTTCACTGCTTCCAAGGGTGTTGTCGCAAGCATTTGTCTTTTCTAACGCCAAGCTAACCCGAAGCGTTGTTTTGCGCGTCCGCGTTGAGCGCCGAGTTAGGCTCAGGTTCTATCACAAAGATGCCAGTTTCGCCTTGGCCGGATGAAAGTCTTCGACTTCCAGCCCTCCCCATGGCAGTGTCGGACATTTAGTTCTATTTGCTGCCCCACCGCCACTTTGGTTTCTCGCCCTTGAGCCAACATATCAGAATTAGCGCAGCGGTCAGAACGGCGCTGCAAGCGAGGAATGCCGCAACGTCATCTTGTCGCAGCAGGAAGATCTGGCAAAAAGCGATGAGAACAGCATAGGCGACTAGAACAAGCCAGCCTTGCCAACAAATCGGAGGACCCCAACCCCATCCGTATCGTTTCGCAGGAAACCAGAATGATTCGCGGTCCATGGTTACTGTTGTTATCGCCTAACAACGCCGTGCGCCAGGCGCGGCGGGAAGCGGCAGCGCAACGGACACTGTACGCCGTCGCCCCAAAGCCTTACCTGTATCCGGTCGCATCGGCTGGTTTGCCGGCATCCTGGACCTCAACAACATAGCGCCAAGCATCGGGCT
>VBKX01000454.1 GCA_005879435.1 Deltaproteobacteria bacterium | reverse complement strand
GTCTCGAACATGTCTTTGATCGTCACCGGCACGCCGTGCAGCGGGCCGCGATAGTTTCCGTGGGCGATTTCCTGATCCGCCTTGTTCGCTTCGGCGGGCGCTTGTTCGCGCAGAACCGTGATGAACGCGTTGAGCTTGCCTTCAAGCTGCTCCACACGAGTCAGAGCCGCCTTCACAGCCTCGGCGGACGACAGCTCGCGCGCCGCGATGAGTTTTGAAAGTTCGGTCAAATTCAATTCAAGAATATCCTCGGGAGCCATAATTAAACCTTTTTGGCAGGCTGAGCTTGGTGGGAAATCCACGGAGTCTCGTGGCTGAAATCGTCTAGTTCGGCTACTACACGCTCAAGATCTTCGATCTCGGTGACGATCGCTTCGAGATCCGCTGGAGAAAAACTCACTCCCTCCAGCAGCGCTAGTCGGTGCGCAAACTTATCTTTATCTGTCATGCCATTCTCCTTGTGTGGCGCGGTCCTAGGACGGGCGAATCTAAGTTGCACGCCCTATCTCTGTAGGGATTTATAACTGAATGGTGTTTGATACAAGAAGCGCAAAGTTCATCGAGCGTTGGTGTGAAGTATCGAAATGGAGACGTCGAAATGTCCATCAATCATCAACTGAGATCGGCAGCTTAGCTTTCAGTCTGAGACCGGCTAGTAGTTTATGCGTTGATGACAGTCCGCGATCGTTTCAATCGCAAGTGTGTATTCACGGAGGCACTACCGCTCTGGAGCGCGGACAGATGGCCGGGCAAGATGGCGAAATCGAGCAGGCGCTTCAACCGCCAATGAAAAGCACTCTGAGAATTGTGGACTAATGAAGGCGCTTGTGTTTTTATTATTCAAACGAGGTCATCAATGAAAATACAGGCGTTCGGATTTTGTAGCGCTGGCCAAGCCAAGTCATTTTTCGTCATCGTTCTTATCGCCGCATGTTGCTTCGTCTCGAGCCTTTCGCGGGCAGAGACCATTAAAGGCACTATCCGGTACGTGGGCGCGCCGATTGAAAAAAAGAAAACCGCTGTAACGATCGATCAGTACATCTGCGGCAAGGAAAAAGATCCGGAAGACTTGCTGCTCTCCTCGAACAACGGTATCCGCAACGCCGTGGTGTCGCTGCAGAATGTCCCGTCAGGGGCGAAGCGAGACTGGAATTTCCCGGCTGCGAAGATGGATCAGAAGCAATGCTCGTTCATTCCGCGCGTGGTCATCGTGCCGGCGGGCGGAACGGTAGAGTTTCTAAATAGCGACCGGTTGTTGCATAACGTCAGAAGTGCCGGCAAGGAGAATCCCCCGTTCAACCGAGCGCAGCCGCATGCGCGGAGTATTTCCTTCGCGTTCAAACAGCCCGAGCTGCTTCGGGTCGACTGCGATCTCCATTCCTGGATGCGCGGTTGGGTCGTGGTTGCCGAGCATCCGTTTTACGCCTTAACCAACGAACAGGGCGAGTTTACTTTGGAAAATGTTGTAGGCGATAAAGGTCCGACGACGGTTTCGGTGGCGATGGGCAAAAAATAAGCGCTGCCCGTTTCATGACTCGCTAAGGAGCCACGGCGATTTTTTTTGCCGCTTCCCAGCCTGCTGAATGGTTCGGTTCAGCGATCGCCCGAAGCGAGCCTCCCTCATCGAGCGCGATGGTAAATGTTACCTTAGGAAAGGAATAGACCGGGTGGAGATAGACACGTGCGATCTCGGCGGTGTTGATGTACAGCGCGATGTAACGGATGGCGTGCTCGCTCAGGGATGGATGTTCGCCGCCAGCCCCGATGTTGACGGTGACGTCAAACCATTCTCCCCGCTTGACGGAGTCCGGCGCGGTGATTTTCGGCGTATGTTTCGGATCAAAGGAGGTGCGTAATTCCTTGTACTCGGGGGTGAACTGCTCTTCCTGCCCAGCCCACACAGGTTGTGCCCGCCCACCGCCGACAAACACGCCCAAAATAAGCCCGACCGCAGCGGCAGCCCAGATACGCGACCATGGATGAACAGTTGCCATTTTTTAATTCCTCCCGTATTTGACTATCACATTCGCAAATTCCACTACACCCCGCTAAGCACGTCGTAGGCCAGAACGCCCTCCTGCTTTCCGGTCACTCGCAGGAGCCCCAGCTCGCGAACCCGCACGGCGTCCTTCACCCGCTCGTAGGTGTTCCCTGTGATCAGGATCTGTCCCGGTCCGGCATTCGATTCGAATCGTTGGGCGGTGTTGACCTCGTTGCCGATCACCGTGTAATCGGTTCTTCGTTCGGAGCCAATGTTCCCGGCAATGACAATGCCCGTGTTGATGCCAACACCCATGTGTAGACGAACCTCAGGAAACTTTGTGAAAGCGACGCGCATCAATCTTTCCTGAATGGCGAGGGCACAGCGGACCGCGTTCAAGGGATCGTCTTCGCGAGCGATGGGCGCTCCAAAGAACGCCATGAATCCATCGCCACGAAATTTGTCGAGGGTCCCCCTGAATTCAAAGACGGTGTCGATGACCAGCTTCAAATAGCTATTGAGGATATCGACCACATCTTGCGGATCGAGTTGTTCGGCGAGGGGTGTAAATCCCCGAAGATCGCCGAACAGAATGGTAACTTCGCGCTTGTCGCCGCCCAACTTCAGGTGACGCCCGGGATCGGCGACGATCTCGGCAGCCACATCCTCAGAAACGTACCGGCCAAAGAGGTTACGGAGCAGATGGTTCTTCGTTTCGACGTCATCGTGGAGCGTCTTGATCCTGAGGAGCGACTTGACTCGGGTGAGAAGCTCTTCCCGGTTTACGGGTTTGCTCAGAAAATCGTCGGGCCCTGCTTCGATGCCGCGAATTCGGTCGGCCACATCGGTGAGCGCGGTCAACATCACGACGGGAAGAAGGCAGGTGGCTTCATTCGCGCGAATATGCTGGCAAACTTCGTACCCTGACATACCCGGCATCATCACATCGAGCAGAACAAGATCCGGCGCGGCGCTGCCGATGAGCTTGAGCGCCGTAGGGCCGTCCTCTGCGGTCACAACTTCGTACTGCGCCGATCTGAGCGCCCTCTCAAGGAGCGACAGATTCTGCTTATTGTCGTCAACGGCCAGGATACGGGGAAATCCACTCACGATGAATCAACTCCCAAGGATCTATTGCTCAGGAAGCAAATTCCGGATCATCTGCAACAGCTCGCGCGGGCTGTATGGCTTTGCCATATAGGCGGTCGCGCCCGCATCCTTCGCCTTCTGGTCGTCGCCGCTCAGAGCAAACGAGGTAATCACGATAATCGGGATGGTGGCGGTCTTGGGGTCGGCGCGAAGCCGGCGTGTCGCGTCCAGTCCGGACATCTTGGGGAGTTGGATGTCCATCAGGATCAGGCCAGGAACCTCCTTGAGCGCCGTTGCCACCCCCATCTCGCCATCCGTCGCCTCAATCAGCCGGTAAGCGGTCCGCGCCAAAAGCTGCCGCACCATCTTCAGGTTAAACTCGTTGTCCTCGACGTAAAGTATGGTCTTGTCGCTCATACAGCCTCGACATGATTCGTGCGCAGAGGGATGGCAAAGAAAAAAGTCGATCCCTTGCCCAGTTCGCTTTCTACCCAGATCCGGCCGCCATGCATTTCGACGAATTTTTTGGTGATATTCAGTCCGAGTCCCGTCCCGCTGAACTCGCGCGTGATCGCCGTGTCCACTTGTTGGAATTCCCCAAAGATATTTTCGAGTTCCTCCTTAGGTATACCGATTCCATTATCCGACACGCGATAGAGCAAGTTCTCCCCTTGCTGCTCCACCCAGACCGCGACGCGCCCGTGCTTGCTGAATTTAAGCGCGTTCCCCACCAGGTTCATCAGACATTGAGCGATCCGCTTGCCGTCGCCTAGCGCGAGTGGAATATCGTCCTCGACCGCGGCGACAAAATCCAAACCTTTTTCCAAGGCGAGCGATTGGAGCGAGGTACGAACGGTCTCCACTACGTCCTGGACCGAATACTCCGCCAAAACAAGCT
>VBKX01000452.1 GCA_005879435.1 Deltaproteobacteria bacterium | reverse complement strand
CCCGAATTACCAGAAAAAAAACAGGATAGCGAGAAAGTATGGAGATCAAACATAAGCTTATTAGCGCCGATTCCCACGCGGGTTTTGATCGCAACGATTTCACCGAGCGCATGTCCGCCAGCAAGTGGGGCGAGCGCATTCCGCATATCGTTGAGTTGAATGAAAATGGCAAGCGAGTGGATCGCTGGTCGGTATACGGCGAGCCGCAGCACGGCAACGTTGCCAATTGTCCCGCTTTGATGGGCGAACCGTTCCCGACCTATCCGAAGCTCTACGAAGAGATTCCCAAGGCGTACCACGATCCGCAGGCGCGGCTCGCGATGCTCGATGCCGATGGGGTCGATGCCGAAGTGCTGTTTCCCAACCCTCCGGGCGGATCGTTTTTCGAGTTTGGCGATGTCGAGTTCGAATTGGACGTGGTGCGCGCATACAATGACGCGCTGGCCGAGTGGCACCGAGCCAGCGATCGCTACGTACCCTTGGCGATCGTGCCGTACTTGAGTTCCCCGGAGGTGATTAAAAGCGAGCTCGAACGCGCCGCAGCGGCGGGCCACCGCGGCGTTAACCTTATGGGGCAGATGCCCAAAGGGCAGCCGCACATCACCGATCCTTACTGGTATCCGCTTTGGGATGTTTGTCAGGCATTGGAACTGCCGATTCATTTTCATGGCTCGGCGGGTTTGAGCGCGGGCTCGTCGGTGCGCAAGTGGAGCGGCTATTCGCCGCGCCAGGCCCATTCGGCGCAGACGGCGACGTCGGCGGTGACGCCGGCGCAGATCGTGCCGCAATTCATTTTCTCTGGGATCACGGAAAGATTTCCCGGTTTGAAGAGCGTTTTTCCCGAAGCCGGTGTCGGCAGCTTGAACTACGTCATCGCTTCCTGTGATCACGAGTGGGAAAGCCGCCATCTCTGGACCGAGGGCGTGATCACGCGGCCCAGCGAGATTGTGCGCCGGCAGATGTACGTGAACTTTTGGTTCGAAGCCGAAGGCATCAAGCTCAGGGATGATATCGGCGTCGACAACATCATGTGGGAGTCGGATTTCCCTCACGTGGCATCGTACTATCCGCACTCCTGGCGCGAGGTCGATCGCGTGCTCAAAGGCGTGCCTGAAGCAGACCGGCGCAAGATGCAGTATGAGAACGCCGTGCGGCTGTACAAAATTGACGCCGCCCTACCGGCTAGAGATTAGCCAAATAGATTTGAAAAATCGGGTGAGAGAATCGGAAGGTTCACCGCAGAGACGCGGAGGACGCAGAGTAAAGCGGATTTGACTAAAAAATCCTCCGAACTCTGCGAACTCTGTGGCTCTGCGGTGATTATCGAGAGAGGAAAATTTGCATGCAATTGAAATACGGCTTCATTAGCGTCGACGATCATGTGCAGGAGGTGCCCAACCTGTGGATTGATCGAGTTGAGAAAAAATTCTGTGATCGTGCGCCGCGTTTAGTAACGGCGAAAGACGGTAGTCAACAGTGGATCTTGGACGGCAAGGTGCTGCTCGACGGTCGCGCCGCTCGGGCCGGGGCCTTGATGGCGGATCGCAATGAAGATCCCAAACGCTGGGCCGATGTGCCGCCGCCGGCGTTTACGCCAACCGAGAGACTGAAAGCTATGGATTCGGCGAGCATC
>VBKX01000451.1 GCA_005879435.1 Deltaproteobacteria bacterium | reverse complement strand
ACCCGACAAATATTCTCGGCGTCGAGCAAGTCGCGAATAGTCTCGAGTTGCTCGGGAAATCGCTGCCGAAAGCGTAGTTTTTAGAACCCAATAATTCCGATTTCAAACAGGAGCGTGAGAACTGGAGCCCGGTGCGATCGTAGCGGCTCGGGCTTTGTTTTTTCGGGGCTCCATTATCTAGGCGCACGTGAACAAATTCCAGCATGGCGTATTGGCGCGGTTCAGCGCTTTGCCCGAATCACTTCGTCCTGTTTTCGTAGCCCGCTGTCTATGACAAACGGACCGAAAGGCAATAACGCGGCGATCAGAACAGTTCCAGTTCGCCGGGCGTCCCACATTGCTTCCTGGCGCGCTTGTGTCAGAGCGATGCAGAACGCGATGAACAACATGCCGTGCAGCCAGCCCGCGACGGACACCGCTTGCGGCATACCGGCCAAATATTTAAGCGGCATAGCGATCCCCAACAAGAGGAGAAAAGAGACGCCCTCGACAATCCCAACGGCGCGAAGCCGCCCTATAGAAGTTCTAAACATAGTTATCCTTGTGACCCTGTCGATGGCACCGACGCTGGCGATGCCGCAGCCGGTGACTTCGCTTTGAAGCACCGGTCGCATGGAGGTCAGGACGGCGCGTCTACGAATTTTGCCGCCTGCCATTTGTCGAGAATCGCGTGCGCGCCATTCGTGGACGGATTCATCGCTTCGTCATGGCCCGGCATCTTCGCCGTGAGCTCGATGACGTAACCATTGGGATCGCGAAAGTAGATCGAGTGGACCATGCCATGGTCGGCAACTCCGCGTGTTTCGATGCCTCTTTCCTTACCCTTGGCAAACATCGCCATGAGCGTCGGCTCGTCGACCTCCAACACGATATGCAAGTCAAAATCGCGCTGCGGTTTGAATTCGAAAGGCATGTCCGGCGCCTCGAAGAAAGCGAGAAACGACCGGTCGTCCATCTGAAAGAAGGTATGGAGCACGCTGCTTTTGCGACCGGTCTTGGTTTCGTGAATATCGAGAGCGCCGGCAAGCCGCAGCCCGAGAAAGTCTTCGTAGAATTTGCGCGTCTCTTCGGAATCGCGGCATCGATACGCGCTGTGATGAAGCCCTTTGATCATGATTCCCCCCTTTTGCTCTTACTGCAATAATCAGAGCCTTTCGAACGGCGCGGCGTCATACGGCGCGACAAAATAAGTGTAAAACGCATCGTTGATATCATCCCAATAGGGGATCGCTTTCATGTTTGCCAGCCAGCGCATCGTGTTTGGATAGGCCGAGTAATCGAGACGGATCACCTCGCCTAGCGTGATCATGCAAGCGCCTAAGAAATCCGCGATAGTCAGCCGCGCGCCGCAAACATAGGCATTCTTTGGACCGATGAGATGTTCGTCAAGAATCATCAGCCACTTCTTCACGTTTTCTCGCGCATTCGCAAGTGTCGCCGATTGGACTTCATCGTTCAGATAGCGATAACTCTCAATCACCTGCGGATAGACGAATCCATAGCCCAGATCGCGATACAAGCCGGTATTGAACCAATCCATGCGTTCATTCACGCGCGCGCGTTCGCGCAAATCGCTGGGATACGCCGGTGATCTTTGTCTATCGGCGAGATACTTGAGGATCGTGGAGCTTTCCGCCAGATGAAAATCGCCATCCTCTAAAAAGGGAACCGCCTGGTTCGGGTTGATTGCCGTGAAAGCCGGCTGATAGTTTTCCCCGGCGAAAAGATCGATGACATGATAATCGATGTCGAGTTTTTCCGCAGCCGCGAGCAGCATAATCGGTCGGCAGGTGGTCGACGCTGGGTGATAATAGAGTTTCATGGGTTTCCCTTCCCGGAACTTTAGTGCTGATTGTTCCGTTGCCTTAAAATCCGCTCACCAAATCCACAAAGATAATGGGATAACGAGCTGCGCGCGTTTTAACTATTTCAGCCGCTCGACGAAACCACTCTTCTTGATTTCATCCAAGATGCTCGGCTCGACCAACTTCAAGCTCTCCGGCGTCGCGCCCGTGGCTTTGGGATTGGTTTTGGCGACTTCGGCGATGACGAATTCGAGGCCGCGGCGCTCGGGTAGGCTTAGCAATCCTTCGCCGTGTTTGGCGATGTAGAAATCGTAGCCGATGGATGCGCTTTCGTCGTCGAAGCGCAGGTATTTTTTGATTAAACGGATGGCGAGAGGTTTGTCGCGCTTCATCAGGTACAGGCCTTCAATCAGCGCTTTGATGAAATTGGTCGCCTGCTCGCGATTAGACTCGAGATAACTTCGCTTGGCCATGAAACAGTTGTGGCAGTAGCGGGGAAAACCCCATTTGCTGTCGGAGAGATCGACCATCAGCTTCATGCCGTTTTTCGTCGCGGCAGTCGCTTGCGGATCGCTCAAGATCGTCGCATCGACTTGCCCGGCGAGCAGAGCCGTCTGACGCGTCGAAACGCCGCCGACCTGAATAATCTGCGTGAGTTCGGGTTTCACTCCAAGTTTCTCCAGGCAGATGCGCAAATTTACTTCGGATGACGAACCGAAGCGGCTGATTGCGATCTTCT
>VBKX01000020.1 GCA_005879435.1 Deltaproteobacteria bacterium | reverse complement strand
TTGGTAAACATCGGCGAAACGAGCGCGGCCTGAGTCAAATTGTATTCGAGAATCACCGGTTTCAACATCGAAAAGACGTCGCTCAGGGGAAACGAATGCTGTTCGACCAGAGAAATGCAAATGCCGTCATCGGTCGCCGCCGCCTGCAGCTCGCGGTCGAAGCTCACGCAAAAACGCTTGCGCAGCGCCAAGCCCCAGGCGCGGTTGATGCGTCCACCCCAAGGTGAATGGAGAATCAACTGCATGCCGCCGGCCTCGTCGAAGAACCGCTCGGCGATGATTTTTTTTTGCGACGGCACCGTGCCGAGCGTCCCCACGGTGTCGGACACGTAATTGACGATTTGCTCGGCAGCGCTCAGCGGCATGGAAACCTCTTCGATCAGCCATTGCGCCGCTCCGGCTCGGTCCCTCAACTTAGCCGCGACAGCCTCGCGCAAATCGGCAACCGCTTTGGATAATTCCAGTGTCCGGCCCGGAGCTTCGCCCATCCAGAACGGAATCGTCGGCGGCAGCCCTTGAGCGTCTTCAACATGAACTTTGCCCGAACCGACGCGGCGGATACGCCAGGAGCGGTTACCGAGCAGAAAAATATCGCCCCCGAGACTTTCTATCGCGAAGTCTTCGTGCACCTTGCCGACGAAGGTTTCACTGGGAAACTCGATGACATCGTAGTCAGCGGTATCGGGAATCGCGCCGCCGTTGGTGATCGCGGTCAAGCGCGCACCGCGGCGCGCCCGCAGCATGCCGTGAATCCGATCGCGATGAAGATAGGCGCTTCTGCGACTGCGCCGGGTTTCGACCCCTTCGCTGAGCATTTCGAGCAACTGCCCGTAGTCTTCCCGCGTGAGCTCTCTGTAGGGGTAAGCGGAACGAACGAGTTGCCATAACGCCTCTTCCGAAATGCCGTCTTGGTCATAGCCTCGCTTCTTGCCGGCGCCTTTTTCCGAAGGCGTCACGCTCGCCACCGTCGCTACCATTTGCTGTGCCAAGACGTCGAGCGGATTTCTAACTACGGTCAACTTATCCAATTCGCCTTGGCGCACGGCGCGAATCGCCGCCACCGATTGCAAAAGATCGTCGCGCGTCAACGGATAGAGAATGCCTTTGGGAATGGCGCCGAGCCAGTGGCCCGACCTGCCGACGCGCTGCAGCAATACCGCCAAATTGCGCGGCGATCCGATGTGACAGACGACGTCGACGTGGCCGATGTCGATGCCGAGCTCGAGCGAGGCGGTAGCCACGACAACGGGAAATTGACCGGACTTGAGCTTTTCTTCGACCTCTAGACGCGTCTTCCGCGATAGGCTGCCGTGGTGCGCGCCGACTTTGCCCTCGCCGAGCCGTTCGGTCAACTGGTGCGCCACACGCTCGACCAAGCGGCGCGTGTTGACGAAAATCAAGCTCGTGCGGTGCCCTCGAATTTGCTCGACGAGCTTGTCATAGACCGCCGTCCAAATATCTTGGCGAATGATCGGGCCAAGCTCGTCATCGGGAACTTCGATGCGCAACTCCATCTCGCGCTGATGCCCGACGTCGACGACGGCGCAATCGGGGGCACCGTCCGAAGAGATATTGCACGTGCCGACAAGGAGACGCGCTATCTCTTCGATCGGCTTCTGTGTTGCGCTCAAGCCGATCCGTTGTATTGGACGTCCCGACAGTGCATCGAGCCGTTCCAGCGAAAGCGCGAGATGCGCTCCTCGCTTGTCTTGCGCGATGGCGTGAATCTCATCGACGATCAGCGTGTCGGCGCTTTTCAGGAAATCGCGGCTGCGCGCCGCCGTCAGCAGGATATACAGCGATTCCGGCGTGGTGATCAGAATGTGCGGTGGCCGGCGCACCATCGATTGGCGTTCGTGTGCCGGCGTATCGCCGGATCGAACAGCCACTCGAATGGTCGGCAGGAGAATACCTTCACGTCCGGCGAGCTGATAAATTTCCGCCAGCGGTCCTTGCAGATTCTTGGCGATGTCGTTGCCGAGCGCTTTGAGCGGCGAAACGTACACCACGCTGGTTTGCTCATCGAGTCCGCCTTCCAGCGCGCGTTTAATCAACCGGTCGATCGACCAGAGAAACGCCGCAAGCGTTTTGCCCGACCCGGTTGGAGCCGCGATCAGCGTCGATTTGCCGGCGGCGATAGACACCCAGCCTTGCGCCTGGGCCGGCGTCGGACCTTGAAAGCGCTCAGCAAACCAGCGCTGAACCAAAGGGTGGAAAGGTGGTTTCAAAAACGTTGCTCCGATGAAGATGCAGGGGAAAAACCAGCCTAAGAAGAATCTTACAACAGGTCAATAGAGAAGCAGGACACAACCGTCAATCCGAGGCCGTAACTCCCGCCGGTTGTGCGCCTTGAGATCAAATTGCCAATCGCGGATCCCAGCCTACGCCTACACGGATTTCATTTTTGCCGGCTGTTCCTGGTTTGCTGCGCGGCGAGACCTCCGCGTTGGAAAACGCGACTTCTGGGCCCTTGCGATCTCGTGCGAGAGGCACGCGGCGAAAATCGCCGGACGCTATTTGGCGGATTTGGTCTCGGCTTTTGCGGGAGCTTTTGTTTTTCCATCACCATCCTTGCACCGGCATGACCTTGGTCCGCAAGCTGGCTCGTCTTTGTCACGAGGGTTTTAAATTGCACCTGGACTTTTTGCGCTTCCTGCATCGCCGCCTCTTGATTGCTCTTGACCGCTGTCAGATTGCTTCGGTCGCTTGCCAGTTGCAACGTTTGAAATCCGAAGTAGAGGGTCAAGGCCAGAAGAGTGATGATGAACGGCAAATTCGAAGCGGTTTTTTCTCCGCCAACCGCATCCTGACTCCGATCCTCCGCCGCGACGTTTTCGTTTTCGTCAGCCATGCGACCTCACTTTTTCGCTGGCGCGTTCTCTGCCGCGTTGCCGAGATTGACGCCGCTCTCGGCCAGGATTTTCTTCAATTGCTCATCATTCGTTTTCATGGCCAAACTCGCGAGCACCGTGACCAGCTGGCGGTTGAGAGTTTCGAGTTGCATGGTCTGGGCAATTTCCTGCTGGCGCTCGCTCACTTCCGCTTGAATCGACTGGTTGCCGAGCGAGATTACGATATTGACGACGACCAAGACGAGAATCAGCGCCGACCAGAGGGTCAAGAAAATTTTGGCCTTCTTATTCATGGATTGATGTCCGCCTGCGATGGCTGCTTGTTGTAAGATTCGCGTTATGGCCGCCTAAAAGCACTGTCCTTTCTTGTTACCGTGCTGGAATCATCGAGCCGCTTGTGAGCGACACGCCGGCCCCGAAACGTCATCGAGGAATGGTCGCTCGCTTACCGTTCACCTGTGAGGGATCGATCAAGCGACGAAAGTCGCAAGGCCGTCGCAAGCCATCGTGCGCGTTGCCGCACTCATTCATTGGATCAAAGGGATTCCCAAAACCGGCAATCTAGTAAATAATGCTGCCCAACCGCTCCCAACGTATCCAGCGGTCGCTGCCATCCCATGACCAATAAATCAAAAAAGCTTTGCCGCGCACCTCTTCGAGATTGACAAAGCCCCAAAAACGGCTGTCGTAGCTGCGGTCCCGGTTATCGCCCATAACAAAGATGTGGTTCTGCGGCACCACTTTAGGCCCGTAATCGTCGCCGCTTCCCGCCGCACCCGCTTGGGGATCATAGCCGGCAAAGTGGGCGTGTGGATCGTCGACCTGCTTGCCGTTGATAAAAACCTTCTTGGCACGAATCTCCACCGTATCCCCGGCAACACCGATCACCCGCTTGATAAAATCTTTCGAGCGGTCTTCCGGATAAATAAAAACGACCACGTCGCTCCGCTGCGGCGTCGAGTATTGCACCAGATAACGTTCTAAAAACGGTATCCGCAAACCATAGGAAAGTTTGTTGACTAAAATATGATCGCCGATTTCCAAAGTCGGAATCATCGAGCCCGATGGAATCTTGAACGCCTGCACGATAAACGTCCGAATAAATAGCGCCAAAACCAGCGCCATGATGATCGCTTCCGCGTATTCGCGGAAGGTCGACTTTGCCTTCACCGTTGCGGGGTCGTCCATGATTGATTGTTCTTTCACCTTATTCACCTTTTCTGAAGCCATTCGCAACCCCGCCGTCAAACTTTGAGCGCCGCAAGAAAAGCTTCTTGAGGAATTTCCACTTTACCGACTTGTTTCATACGCTTTTTACCTTCCTTCTGGCGTTCGAGTAGTTTTCGCTTGCGCGTGATGTCGCCGCCGTAACATTTCGCCGTCACGTTTTTACGCAGCGCTTTCACCACCTCGCGCGAAATGATCCGGCTGCCGATGGCCGCCTGGATAACGACTTCGAAGAGTTGGCGCGGGATCAGCTCGCGCATTTTCTGGACTAAGTCGCGGCCGCGATAATAAGATTTCTCGCGGTGCACGATCATCGACATGGCATCGACGACATCGCCGTTGATGCGCACGTCGAGTTTCACCAGGTTGGCCTCGCGATATCCGGCCAACTCATAATCCATCGACGCATAGCCGCGGCTCACCGCTTTGAGCCTATCATAGAAATCTACGACAATTTCATTCAAAGGCAACTCATAGACCAGCACCGCCCGCTTCGGGCCCACGTAGCGGATCTCTTTCTGTGTCACATGCAGCGTCGCTTGGATGACGGGCTCTTCGATCCGATCGATTTCCGATTCGTCGGGCAGCTTGATCGGATTGTCGATCATGAGCGTTGCCCCGGCCGTCGTGATCACCCGGTAAACCACGGTCGCGGCGGTAGTGATCAGACTCAGGCCAAACTCGCGCTCGAGCCGTTCCCGCACGATGTCCATGTGCAGCAGGCCGAGAAAACCGCAGCGAAAGCCGAAACCGAGCGCCTGGGAGGTTTCCGGCTCGTAGGTGAAAGACGAATCGTTGAGCCGCAGCTTTTCCAGCGCGTCGCGCAAAGCCTGGTACTGCCCCGAGTCCGTCGGATAAAGGCCGCTGAAAACCATCGGCTTCAGCGGTTTGAATCCCGGCAGCGGTGCGCTTGCCGGCCGCTCGTCGGTGGTTATTGTGTCGCCAATTTGGGTTTCAGCGACTTCTTTGATACCGGCCATAACGAAACCGACTTCGCCCGCTTTTAGCTCCGAGACCTCCACCGATCCGGGCGAGAAAACACCAAGGCGCTGCACTACGAACGCATGGCCGCTCGACATCATGCGAATCTTAGTGCCTTTTTGCATGCTCCCGTCGAAGACCCGTGTCATCACAACAGCACCGTGATAAGGATCAAACCGGCAATCGATAATCAAAGCGCGCAATGGCGCCGAAGCGTCTCCTTTCGGCGGCGGAAAGTAGTGCACGATCCCTTCGAGGATTTCTTCGGTGCCGATCCCCTCTTTTGCGCTCGCGCAGACAGCGTGGGAAGCATCCAGGCCAATGACGTCTTCGATCTCGGTTCTGACGCGCTCGGGCTCGGCGCTGGGAAGATCGATCTTGTTGATCACCGGCAGAATTTCCAAGTCGTGATCCAGCGCCATGTGGACGTTCGCGACGGTCTGCGCCTCGACCCCCTGGGCGGCATCGACGACCAGCAGCGCGCCCTCGCAGGCCGCTAAACTACGCGAAACTTCGTAGGTGAAATCGACATGGCCGGGCGTGTCAATCAAATTGAGCTTATACTCTTTGCCATCCTTCGCACGATAGCGCAGACAGACCGGACTCGCCTTGATCGTGATGCCGCGCTCGCGCTCGAGGTCCATGCTGTCGAGAATTTGAGCGGTTCTTTCACGCGCGCTGACCGCGCCGGTGAATTCGAGCAAGCGGTCCGCCAGCGTCGACTTGCCGTGATCAATGTGCGCGATGATGGAAAAATTTCTGATGTGGTCCAGGATCATCGGCCAACGGTATCCCGATAATAAGCCGCCGTGCGCCGCAGCCCTTCCGCGAGGGCGGTCTGGGGACGCCAGCCGAGAATCTTCGCGGCGCGGCTAGCGTCGATGCAACTACGCCGCTGCTCGCCGGTCTTGGCCGGACCGTGGCGCGCTTGGATTTCGCTGCCAAGAGCTTGGCGCAAGTGCTGAAAAATCGCCACCACATCGGTTTCGACGCCGGTGCCGATATTGATCTCGCCGACGAATTTCGCGTCCAAGGCCGCAACGTTGGCGGCCACCACGTCGCCTACGTAAACGTAATCGCGGGTCTGTTTGCCATCGCCGTTGACCACCGGCGTTTGGCTGGCGGACTGGCGCGGCCCGTAGACATTGGCGTAACGCAGCGCGAGGTAAGGGAGGTTGAACGCCTGGTGGTAATACGAGAGGTAGAGCTCACCGGCACGCTTGCTCACGCCGTACGGGCTCGCCGGCCGCGTAACGTGATCTTCAGACGCCGGAAACACTTCTTGCTCGCCGTAAACGGCGCCGCCCGAAGAAGCGAAGATCACTTTGCTTGCGCCGGAGTTTTTGCAGGCTTCCAATAAATTGATAAACCCGAGAATGTTGACGCGCGCGTCAAAGCTGGGATCCGCGACGGAATGACGCACGTCCATTTGCGCCGCATGATGGCATAAGACATCAGGTTTGATTCGCTCGATCAGGCGCGCCGCCCGCTCGTCCGCGATATCGAGCTGGTGCGAGGTCGCTTTGGCGTTGATATTCGCCGTTTGCCCCGTGGAAAGATCATCGAGGATATGGACTTCGTGACCGAGCTCCAAGTAGGCATCGACGATATTCGAGCCGATGAATCCCGCGCCGCCGGTGACGACAATTTTCACCTCGCCCGCCCCTCTAGCTACGTACGAAAATATTCGATGGTTTTGATCAACCCCTCTTCCAGCTCGACCTTGGGCTCCCAGCCGAGAATTTTTCTCGCCTTGGTGATATCGGGTTGGCGCACCTGAGGATCATCCTCCGGCAGGGGTTTGTATGCGATCGTGCTTTTCGAACCTGTGAGGGCGATAATCTTTTCTGCAAACTCGAGCACGGTCATCTCATGCGGATTGCCTATATTGATCGGCAAGTGATGATCGCTTTCGAGAAGCCTGTTGATGCCCGCGACCAGGTCGTCGACATACAGGAAACTGCGAGTTTGCTGTCCCTGGCCGTAAACCGTCAGCGGTTCTCCTTTGAGCGCCTGCATGATGAAGTTCGGCACGACCCGGCCGTCACGCAAGCGCATGCGCGGTCCATAAGTGTTAAAGATTCGCACGATGCGTGTATTCAAGCCGTGAAAGCGGTGATATGCCATCGTCATCGCCTCGGCGAAACGCTTCGCTTCGTCATACACGCCGCGCGGCCCGATCGGGTTAACGTTGCCCCAGTACTCTTCGCTTTGCGGTCGGACCGCTGGGTCGCCGTAAACCTCCGACGTAGACGCCAACAAGTAACCGGCGTCTTTCGATTTCGCCAAGCCCAACGTATTGTGCGTCCCCAAGGCGCCCACTTTGAGCGTGGGGATCGGCAGCTCCAAGTAGTCGACCGGGCTCGCCGGCGAGGCGAAATGCAGGATGAAATCCAGCGGCTCCTGCACTTCGATGTAGCGGCTGACGTTATGATCGATAAATCGGAAACGCGGATTCTTGAGAAATGAGCCGATATTCTGTTTCGCGCCGGTGGAATAATTATCCATGCAGAGCACTTCATGCCCCCGGGTGAGAAAGGTCTCACATAAGTGGGAGCCTATGAAACCAGCGCCGCCGGTTACCAAGTATTTAGCCATTGTCCCGTCCAATAGAATAGTAGGTGAAGCCAAGTTTGCGCAGATCGGCAGGATCATAGATATTGCGCCCGTCGAAAATCACCGGATGCATCATGAGTTTTTTGACACGGTCAAAATCCGGCCGGCGGAACTCGTTCCATTCCGTCAAAATGAGCAGCGCCGAGGCGCCGTGGAGGGCGTCGTAATTTCGGTGGGTGTATTGGATCCGGTCACCGAACATTTTTCTCGCCTCTTCCATCGCTTCCGGATCGAACGCTTGCACCCGCGCGCCCGCGCCCACGAGCGACTCGATTACGGTGATCGCCGGTGCGTCGCGCATATCGTCAGTGCGCGGCTTAAACGCAAGCCCCCAGATGGCAAACGTCAGACCAGATAATTCGGCGCCAAAGTGGCGCTTGATTTTTTCAATCAAGAGACCCTTCTGCCGCTCGTTCACTTGCTCCACCGCCTTGAGAAGGAACATCTCCGGCTCGTCGCCGCCCATACTGATCATCGCGCGAATGTCCTTGGGAAAACATGAGCCGCCGTAACCGACACCCGGGAAAATGAAATGAGGACCGATGCGCCGGTCCAAGCTGATCGCGCGCCGTACCTCGCCGATGTCGGCGCGCATTTGCTCGCATAGTCGGGCCACTTCGTTGATAAAGGAAATTTTGGTCGCGAGTATCGCGTTGGAAGCGTATTTGCTCATCTCTGCGCTGCGGCTGTCCATGATGAGGATAGGATTCCCGGTGCGGACGAAAGGCTCATAGAGCTCCTTAACTGCATCTAGGGCCTCCGGATTATCACCGCCCAAAACGACACGATCCGGTTTCATGAAGTCCTCGACCGCAGCCCCTTCCTTGAGAAACTCGGGATTGGAAATGACCGCAAACGGTTGCGCCGTGGCTGCGCCGATCCAATCTTTTATTTGATCCGCGGTGCCCACGGGAACCGTACTTTTAGTCACGATGATCTTAAAGGAGTCCATAGATTCGGCGATGGCTTTGGCGGTGGCGCGAACGTAGTCGAGATTGGCCCGTCCGTTAGCGCCTTGCGGCGTACCCACGGCGATGAAGATAATCGGCGACTTCTTCACGGCCTCAGCCAAGTCGGTGGTAAAGGATAATCGCTGCTCAGCCGCGTTTCGCCGCACCATTTCCTCCAAGCCCGGCTCGTAAATCGTCACCTTACCGGACTTGAGCATGTTAATTTTCTGCTCATCGATATCGACGCAGGAAACGTCATTGCCGATCTCAGCAAAACAGGTGCCGGCAACTAAGCCGACATATCCGGTGCCAATCACCGCTATGTTCATAGCCCTCCTCCGCTCTGCAGTACTTCACCGACGACGAACACCGGTCGGTCCTGCGACTCGTGGTAAGTGCGCGCCAGCATTTCACCCAGCAGTCCCATGGTAATGAATTGAAACCCGATAAAGATCAGCAGTATCGACAGCAAAAGCAGTGGCCGATTGCCGATATCAAGATGGTAATGAAGCTTTTGCACCGTCAAGTAAAGCGCGAGGACAAAACCCGTCAAACCGCTGATCAAGCCGATCGGCCCGAACACATGCGCCGGTCGCGTCGAGTAGCTGCTGAGAAACTTCACCGTCAGCAGATCCAACACCACGCGCAGAGTCCGCGTGATGCTATACTTCGATGTGCCATGAAGCCGTGGCCGGTGATTGACTTTAAGCTCCGCGATCTGCGCACCTCTCTCGTAGGCAATCGCCGGAATGAATCGATGCATCTCGCCGTACAGCTTCAGACCCTTCGCGATATCTCGTCGCATCGCTTTAAGCGTACAACCGTAATCGTGCAATTTCACGTTGGTGGCCCAGGATATCAGACGGTTGGCGATCATTGAAGGCAGACGCCGATTGAGAAACGGGTCCCGCCGGTTAAACCGCCATCCCGCCACCAGATCATTTCCTTCCTGTAACTTAGCGAGCAAGGCCGGTATATCAGCGGGATCATTTTGTCCATCGCCGTCCATGAGGACAATGATCTCGCCCTGGGCGAAGGCCAAACCGGCGGCGAGCGCCGCTGTTTGCCCAAAATTTCTCTTCAAGCGCACGACGTTGAGCACGGACTCGTGACAGTGAAGGCGCCTCAGTACCGCGAACGTGCTATCCTTGCTGCCATCGTCAACGGCGACGATCTCAAAGGCTATTTTCAAAGGCGCCAGGACACCGTCGATCTCGCGAATCAATGGTTCGATGCTTTCCTCTTCGTTGTATACCGGGATGACGATCGAAAGCTCCATCGGCTCAGGAATGAAAATCCGTCAGTTGCACGAACTGTTGATAACGCTCTTCAATCTCT
>VBKX01000450.1 GCA_005879435.1 Deltaproteobacteria bacterium | reverse complement strand
ACGGTTTTTTAGATAACGGTCTTTGGTCGATTTCCAAGACACGATCACGCCCCATGAACACGGCGATCACACGCTTCAACGGTTTGAACCATTTGAACGTCCACTGTGTTAAACAGTTTGAACAGAGCGAAGCGGTGAACGGCTTGAACGTTTTGAACGAGCACCGGTGGAGTAATGGTTAATAACTTCGACACGATCGTATGCGGTCTTGGCGCCATGGGAAGCGCCGCGGTTTATCAACTGGCGAAACGGGGCAATAAAGTGCTTGGCCTCGATCGGTTTTCCCCGCCGCATGATAACGGCTCATCTCATGGCGAGAGTCGAATCATCCGACAGGCGATTGGAGAAGGCGAGGAATACGTACCCTTGGTGTTGCGCTCCTATGAATTGTGGCGCGAGATCGAAAAAGCAACCGGCAAGGAACTGCTAACGATCACGGGCGGGCTGACCTTGGAAAGTCAAAACAGCGAGGGCGTCATGCACGGCCGGCGCGATTTTTTAGACCAAGCGATCCGCTGTGCCAAGAAGTTCGATATCCGTCATGAAATCCTCGAAACCGCAGACATAAGAAAACGCTATCCCCAGTTCGCCGTAACCGATGAACGCGCTTACTTCGAATATGAAACGGGATTTCTAAGGCCGGAGCTTTGTATCGGGGCGCAGCTGCATCTCGCGCGCAAGCACGGCGCAGTCGTTCAAACCGACGAGACCATTGTCTCAGTCGAAAGCCGCGCGGGTTCCGGAGTGACGGTCCAGACCAGCCGCGGAACCTACTCCGCCGAGAAGGTCGTCATCACCGCTGGAGCCTGGATCTCCCGTTTTTTACCGCCGGCATACGCGCATTTGTTCAAGGTGCACCGCCAAGTCATGTACTGGTTCGACATCAGGGAAGATTGTCCCTCGACGTTTGCGCCGCCCGGCTTTCCGATTTTCATTTGGATCTTTGCGAAGGGCGGCGAGTTTGGTTTCTATGGCTTTCCAACGCTCGACGGCAAAACGATCAAAATTGCGACCGAGCAATTTACGGCGATCACCAATCCGGATCATGTGCAGCAGGCGGTCAGCCTGGAAGAAGAGCAATCCATGTACAAAGATTATGTCCAAGGCCGTTTGCCGGGAATTTCCGATCGCTGCGTCACCGCAGCGAGTTGCCTGTATACGACGACGCCCGATTCGAACTTCGTCATCGACGTTCACCCGGGTAACGATCGCATCATGATTGCGTCGCCTTGTTCAGGCCATGGATTTAAACACTCGGCGGCGATCGGGGAGGCACTTGCGGAGCAAGTCATCGACGGCGAAAGCCAGATCGATATCAGCAGTTTCAGCATGAAGAGATTTAACGATCTGATTCAATAAACGCTTATGATCTATCCACCCGGAATCACCGAAGTTAGGCAATTAAGGCAAGTTTGACACGCGGCCGGGCCTATGACTTCACAACTCTAAGCTTTGCACGTTTTCGGTGCGCGATACGTGCCTTTGCCTTATCGGCGATCACGTCTGCGGCCACTTCGGCATCCCTGATAGTTCGTTCGATTCTATCTGGAGCGATACCACGGCGAATTAGGCTATCGATAACGTTTTTTCTTCGCAGCGACTTGACCGCTTTCCTTATTTCTCTTGCGTCGGCCAACATGTCCTTTGGAATATTCGTCATACCGCTCCATTATCGGGTTTCCATCTACGGTGCAAATCTGATTGGCGTCCTCGGCTCTAGCCGATCCGCGGCGAAGTCGAAAACGGGTCAAGTAAGTGAATGGGCCGGACCTGGCCTTGATTGCCCAAGATCAGTAGGCGGAGGATCTGGAGTCTTGGGAGTCAGGCAAGCCGTGCGGCGAACAAATTGTCTAGAATAGAAAGCCCGACCCTGTGATCCGACCGAATGTTATCATGAATTAGCTGCAGAACGGCATCCTGAAAAAGTATTTTAGATTTTTTTGAAAGGTTGTCTAATATGAGACAGCAATCCGATTTCAGTGAGCATAAGTCAACTGCACATGCTGCGCTCCACCATTCGCCCAACACCCGTTGCAATAAAAGTCCGATAGACGGATGCTTACTTCAACCCAAAACGGCTCGCTTCGGTCATGAAAACTTCGGCTAGGAGGAAAGGCTCACGAAGAAACTCAACCAAAGGAGAATCGTCATGCAATCAAAAACGATGAAGGCTGCGTCTGGGGAATCTCAGTATTTAAGTCGGCGAACTTTTCTCAAGCTGACGAGCGGTGCGGCAATGACCGGGGTTTTTAGCGCGAGCCTGTCCGGCAGCTTGGTTTACGCTGACGCGTTGGGCAAAGAAAAGCGCGACAAGATGACGCCGGATGAGATCCTGGCGGCGTTGAAGCGCGGCAATGCAAATTTCAGCAAGGGCCTCAGGACCTCGCGTAACTATATCAACGAACAGAAAGTCACCGCGAAAGGGCAGTATCCCGCGGCAATAGTCCTTA
>VBKX01000453.1 GCA_005879435.1 Deltaproteobacteria bacterium | reverse complement strand
CGTGCCCGGCAAGCATAAAGGCCCGGCGTTTCGCCGCGGCCATATCATTCGTCCAGAAGACGTTTCGAAACTTTTGGACGTTGGCAAGGCCAATATTTACGTCATGAATTTGGAGAGGGACGAGATCCACGAAGAAGACGCGGCGCGCCGGCTGGCGAAAGCCGCGGCTGGAGCGAATTTAAAATTGACCGATCCAAGCGAGGGGCGAATCAATCTGGTCGCGTCAATTCCCGGCTTGCTCAAAGTCGATGCGGATCTGCTTTATCGGTTCAATTGCTTAGGCGATCTCATGTTGGCGACCCTTCCCGGCGATCGCTACGTGAAAGAAGGCACGGTGGTCGCCGGCACGCGCACAATCCCGGTGGTCGTTAAAGAAGATTTGGTTCAAAAAGCCGAGGCGTTGTGCAAAGAGAAGCCGATCGTCACGATTTTGCCGATGGCGCCAAAGAAAGTGCATTTAGTTGTCACAGGTAGTGAAATTTTTACCGGTCGAATCAAAGATGGCTTCGGGCCGATCGTCACACGGAAAGTCGGCGAGCTGGGTTCGACGGTAGAGTCGGTCAAGTTGGCGCCTGATGATCCGGATGTTATCGCCGGCGATATCAACGCCGCTAAGCAGGCTGGTGCCGACATCATTCTCGTCAGCGGCGGCATGTCGGTCGACCCGGACGATAAAACGCCTGAAGGCATTCGCCGCAGCGGCGCCAAAGTCGAAACGCATGGTTTTCCGGTTTTGCCGGGTTCGATGTTTGTCATGGCCTATCTCGGCGATATCCCGGTGATGGGTCTTTCCGGCTGCGTGCTCCATGATCCGTTCACTGCTTTCGATGCCTTGTTGCCGCGCTTGCTCGCTGGCGAAAAGATTACCCGCGCCGACATCATGGCGATGGGCCACGGCGGCTTGCAGCGGAAGCACGACCACTAAAAACAGTTGTGACTGTCTTGTCGGCAGTGATAAAAGCTCGTTAAGCAAGGTGGAGGCAAACCATGGACGTACTCACAAGCTTGAAAGAGCGCTGTGATCCTAAAAACGCGGCAGACGTCAGCGCCGCGATGGCGATTATGCCGCCTCTATCGCGTCTGATCGACGAAGCGCGTCGGGTGGGACTCACGATCGTCTACATCAGAACGACGCATAGCGAATGGACCGATACGCCGTCGTGGATCTATCGCACTTCCCAGAAAGGCGGGCTTAGCACCTGCCGCGAGGGAACTTGGGGCGCGGAGTTCTACGAAGGGATTTCGTCGTTGCCGACAGAGCGGGTCGTGATCAAGCATCGTTACAGCGCGTTCATCAATACCGATCTCAACACGGTGCTCAAAGCGCGCCATATTCAGAGCGTGCTGGTTTGCGGTGTTGCCACTAATGTCTGTGTCGAAACGACGGCGCGCGACGCCTACATGTACGACCATTACGTCACCATGGTCGACGATTGCTCGGCGGCGTACGAAGCCAAGCTGCACCTCGGCACGCTGGACAACATTCGCCGGCACTTTGGCTTGGTCGCTTCGTCCAATGAAATCATCGATACGTGGCGCGATCTGCCAACAAAACAAGCAGCGGGACTCTAAGAAGCGGTTAATCAAAACGGATTAAAAAAGGCCCGGTCGGGACTCCGACCGGGCCTTTTGAATTTCGCTGATTGCGCGCGTACCGAAATTATTTCATAAAGTCGGCGTTGATTTTCTCCAATGCGTCAATCGGCGGTTGTAGATCATCCTGACCCAGTTCCGAAAGCGGGATGCCGCAAATATTTAGTTCTTCGGCGAATTCTTTGCGGTTCGGATTGTAATAAATTAAACCGGTCAAGAATTTTCCCTCGGCGATGGCGCCGTGGATCGCTTGGATCGCCTGCGCTTTATTCGTCGGATCATAATCTTTGCCGAGCTTGTGGAGAATGATCCGAGAGCCATCGTGCATCTCGACCTCATGGTCCGTACCTTCATCGTAATCGGCTTCGATATTTTCGTAGGGTGGGATGAAGTCAAGATCATGAATTGGATCAAGGTGCCCTTTGACGTACTTCAAGCTCTTGGTCGAACCTTCGTGGTTGTTGAAGGTTACGCACGGGCTTATGACGTCGAGGATGGCGCTACCCTTGTGATGTAGAGAGCCCTGGACGAGCGGGGTGAGCTGTTTGCGGTCGCCGGAGAAGCTCCGCGCTACATAAGTTGCGCCTAGGGTGATGGCCAGTTCGGCCAAATCAATCGCCGGGATGTCATTGACTTTGCCGCCCTTCATCACCGACCCAACGTCGGCTGTGGCGGAAAACTGGCCTTTGGTTAACCCGTACACACCGTTGTTTTCGATGATGTAAGTAATGTTCACGTTGCGCCGCATCATGTGGCAAAAGTTGCCGAGACCGATCGCCGAGGTGTCGCCATCGCCGGAGACGCCGATCGGCAGCAGGGTATGGTTAGCCAAATTAGCGCCAGTTGCCACCGCCGACATCCTGCCGTGGACGGCGTTGAACCCGAATGACTGGCTCAAGAAATATGCCGGCGTTTTGGATGAACAGCCGATGCCGCTGAGTTTAACAACTTTGCGCGGATCGATGCTGCTTTCGTAATAGGCGCGCTGCACCGACGCCGATATCGCGTCGTGGCCGCAGCCCCGGCACATCGTCGACGGCGCACCGTCGTAGTCTTTTTCCGTTAAGTTGAGTCGATTGAGTTTTGCTTCTGCCATTTTCTCTTCCTCTACGCAGTTTTTGCCGACTGGGCGGCGGCGAAAATTTGATTGACAACCTCAAGCGGTGTTGCCGGCAAGCCGTTGTAGATCAACACGCTGACGATTTTGGCTCCCAACTCCGGCGATTCGTCCTTGATGATCGCCGCCATCTGGCCATCGCGATTTTGTTCGACGAGATAAATCGTATCGTGCTCCGCCAGGAAATCCCTGACCTCGCTTGTAAGCGGCAAGGCGCGAATCAGCATGTGGTTGGTTCTTAGTCCCCGAGCTTTCAATCTGTCGCGCGCCTCGCGTACCGGCTCGTAGCTTGAGCCGTAGCAAATAATGCCGGTCTTGACGCCTCGCTCTTTTTCGATGATCGGCTTGGGGACAAATTTGCGGGCGGTATCAAATTTCTTGCGCAGCCGGTCAAGAATGTATTTGTAGTCGTGTTCGTCTTCAGAATATCTCGCGTCGGCATCGTGCCCCGAGCCGCGCGTGAAGTACGACGCCATGCGGTGTTCATTGCCGGGCACGGTGCGATAGGGAATCCCGTCGCCGTCTTGATCGAAGTAGCGGCGAAACTTTTTCCCGGCTTTCGTCCATTCTTCCAACTGTTCAGCGTTCAGTCGTTTGCCATAGTCGAAAGGTTCCGGACTCAACTTCAGCGGATCAGACGACCACATATTCATGCCAAGATCGAGGTCCATGGCGACGAATACCGGAGTTTGGAAGCGATCGGCGAAATTAAAACTCTGGCGGGCGAAATCGAAACAGGAATTCATGTCATGGGGAATCAAAATAATATGACGGGTGTCGCCATGCGACGCGACATACATGAGTGAAATATCCGCCTGTTGCGTCCGCGTCGGCAGTCCGGTGGACGGTCCGCCGCGTTGGATAATAAAAAAAACTGAAGGAATTTCAGCGTAATAAGCCAAGCCGATGGTCTCGTTCATCAACGAGACGCCAGGGCCCGAAGTCGAAGTCATGGCACGCGCACCGGCCCACCCCGCGCCGACGACCATGCCGGCAGACGCAATTTCATCTTCCGCCTGGACAATCGCGTAAGCTTTCTTGCCGTCCTTGGGTTTGCGCAGTCGCGGCAAGTAATATTCCATCGCTTCGGCGAGAGAACTCGAAGGCGTGATCGGGTACCAGCAAATGACCGAAGCGCCGCCATAAATCGCGCCGAGCGCCGCCGCAGTATTGCCTTCGGTAATGATTTTTCCCTTATTCCCGTTGGGAATTGGCTCTAGACGAGCAATGTTCTGCTTATAATTTTGCTCTTTGCAGTACTGATAACCGGCGTCGATACAGATCAAATTGGATTCGATGACGGCGGGCTTCTTACCAAATGTGTCTTCGAGCACCGCTTTGATGACCGACATATCGATGCCAAAAAGATAAGCCAGCGCGCCGACGTAAACCATGTTTCGTTGCTTGGCGCGGAGCGGCGAAGCGGGCACGAGCTTGGCTACCAGTTTATTGGCGGGGAAACCGATGTATTGAACACCGTCGCGTTTCAGATTCGCCGCGAGAGGGTTGGAGTCGTCGTACAGAATCACTCCACCATCGCGCACGCGGTAAATATCCTTCGCTGCCGTCGCGTCGTTGAACATCACCATCACGTCGATGACGTCCTTGCGGCTTAAATAGCCGTCGCCGTTGGCGCGGATTTGATACCAAGTCGGCAAACCCTGAATGTTCGATGGGAACATGTTTTTTGACGAGCAGGGTATGCCCATTTTGAAGATCGCCTTGAAGAGAATATTGTTCGACGAAGCGCTACCCGAACCGTTCTCGGTGGCGACGCAGATGTTAAGATCATTGATCGACGGTGTATCCAAAATACGACCTCCTTAGAGCGTTGTGCCAGTTTTTCGATTCTAACATATATGCCTTGAAAGACAACGAATTAGGAGATCCTATCCCGGCGTATACTGATCTTCAGTATCAAGAAATTCGGCCACTTCTTTCCACGTGCGGCGCACCTGTTCATCAATGTTTAGCGCGCGCGCAAATTGCAGAATTTCCGGCATGGACACCAGTCCGGTAATTTCTTCATGCTCGTCTTTGACGGGCATATTTCGAATATCGCGGTGATACATTTCAGCCAGGACGTCGCCGACCAGGGTCGAGCGGGGCATGGTAATGATCGGTGCGGTCATGACTTGTTTAACCGCGGTTTCCCTAATCTTGATTTCCTTGGTAGCAACCCTTTTGAGCACGTCGCGTTCGGTGAAGATGCCGCTCGGTTTGCCTGCAGCCGTGACGATAACCGCGGTCACGCTTTTTGTGTTCATCAAATCGATGGCTTCATGAACATTGGCCGCTTGATCAATTTTTATAACGGATCCGGCAGCGATATCCCCGAGCGTTGTCGTTTCGCTTAGACCCTGGCCAAGTTCGACCGCCAAGTTGAGAATGCGCCGCATGGAGACGATACCGATGATCTTGCCGCGGCGGCCGCGCACTAACAGATGACGGTATTTACCTCGGTACATTTTCCCGAAAGCATCAATGATATGGGTTTCTTCGCGCACCGCCCGGATGGGTGCCGTCATGACCTTCTTGATCGCACTATTTCTGGCGTCAATCTTGGCGTTGACGACACGCTTTATGACATCCTTCTCGGTGAAAATTCCCACGGGCACTTCATCGTCGGTGATAATAATCCGCCCGACATCCTCCGCTACCATTTTTTCCATGACTTCGAATACCGACGCGGTCACGGAGGCCGTGGTGATATTGGTGGTCATAATCTCACTGACTTTGTTGGAAAGCATAGGGCACCTCCTGCGCATCGCTTGACGATTTAACGGAGCGGCAATCTTTCACTGCCGTCTACACGAAGTTATTATACCACCCATCGGGGTATTTGTTACAAGAAGCACGGTCTTGCCTGTCGCCGCTTTCGACGATTGCGACTCGGTGCGACGGCGTGTTAGATTTAATTTCGTTCCTAGGGAGACAAGGGTCAGTTATGAGCCGTCGGGAAACGGAATTTGATCACGGATTGGTCACTGAGACCAAAAAAAAGGTCAAGCGTCCGCCCCTTTATAAAGTTCTGTTGCATAACGACGATTACACTACTAAAGAGTTCGTTGTGCAGGTCCTGCAATATGTCTTTCATAAGGAACAGACCGAAGCGGTTCAAATTATGCTCCACGTGCACAAGAAAGGCATAGGCGTGGCGGGCGTCTATACTTACGAAATTGCCGAAACCAAGGTCGCCCTTGTGGAAAATCTGGCGCGTCAGCATGAGTATCCGCTGAAATGTACAATGGAAGAGGCTTAGGATGATCAGCAAAGAACTCGAAGGAACGCTGAATTTCGCACTCAAAGAAGCGAAGGCGCGACGGCACGAGTATGTCAGTTTGGAACATTTGCTTTATGCGCTGCTGAAAGACAAGGACGGCAGGGCGGCCATTGTCGCGTGCGGCGGTGACATCGAACGTCTGGGTAAGTCACTGGAAGAATTTTTTACTACCCGGCTAGAAACCTTACCGCAAGGATGGGACGAGGAACCGCAGCAGACTTTAAGCTTTCACCGCGTCCTCCAACGCGCCGTGATCCACGCGCAATCCGCTGAACGGAAAGAAATTAACGGCGGTAATTTGCTGATCGCGATGTACCGGGAACCCGATTCCTACGCGGTTTTTTTGTTGGAAGAGCAGGGTATCACGCGGTTCGATCTGGTGAACTACGTTTCGCACGGCGTATCGAAGATCGCTACAGACGAGGAACCGGACTCCCAGGCTGACGACGAGGATAGTGGCGAGGAACGGCCATCTCGTCGGGTGAATCCATTGGAGGCTTTCACCGTCAATTTGGTCGATAAGGCGGCGCAGGGGTTGATTGATCCCCTGATTGGCCGCGCCGACGAGATCGAGCGAACGATTCACGTGCTTTGCCGGCGGCGTAAAAATAATCCGATCTACGTTGGTGATCCTGGCGTCGGCAAGACCGCCATCGCCGAGGGTTTGGCGATGAAGATTCACGACGGCGAGGTGCCAGATGTCCTCAAGAACGCCGTCGTTTATGCGCTGGACATGGGTGCGTTGCTCGCGGGCACCAAGTTCCGCGGGGATTTCGAGGCGCGCCTGAAAGGTGTGCTCAACGGGCTTAAAAAACAGCCGAATTCCATTCTTTTTATCGACGAAATTCACACGATTGTCGGCGCCGGAGCGACCAGCGGCGGGTCCATGGACGCCTCAAATATTCTCAAGCCCGCATTGGCGTCCGGTGAGCTCAAGTGCATCGGCTCGACGACCTATCATGATTACAAAAGCTACTTTGAGCGCGACCGCGCACTGGCGCGCCGTTTTCAAAAAATCGAAGTTTCCGAACCGAGCCAAGAAGACGCGATCAAAATTCTCGAAGGCTTGAAGCCGCATTATGAAAAACATCACGGCGTTCGCTATAGCAGCGGCGCGATCCGGGCCGCCGTCAAGCTTTCGGCCAAGCACATCAACGACCGGCGCCTGCCGGACAAAGCGATCGACGTGATCGATGAAATCGGCGCTGCGGTGAAAATCCAGCCCGAAGAGAAACGCCGTAAAACGATCGGTCCCAAAGACGTCGAAAATATGGTCGCTAAAATCGCCAAGATCCCGCCGCGCAGCGTGTCGAGCTCCGACAAAGAACAGCTGCAAAATTTGGATCGCGACTTGAAGCTCGTCGTTTATGGCCAAGACTCCGCGATCGATACGTTGGCGAGCACGATCAAGCTCTCGCGCTCCGGTTTGGGCCATCCGGAAAAGCCGATCGGTTGTTTTCTCTTCGCCGGGCCAACCGGCGTCGGCAAAACGGAATTGGCCAAACAGTTGGCCAAGACCATGGGCATCGAATTCCTCCGCTTCGACATGAGCGAGTACATGGAAAAGCAGACCGTGTCGCGCTTGATCGGCGCGCCGCCGGGCTACGTCGGCTTCGACCAGGGCGGGTTATTGACCGATTCGATCAACCGCAACCCTTACGCCGTGTTGCTGCTTGACGAAATCGAAAAGGCTCATCCCGATCTGTTCAACATTTTGCTGCAAGTGATGGATCACGCGACCTTGACGGATAACAACGGCAAAAAGGCCGATTTTCGAAATATCGTCTTGATCATGACGACCAACGCCGGCGCGCGCGAGATGAGCGGCGCGCCGCTCGGTTTCGGAGCGCGGTCAAACGCCGGCAAGGGCAAGGAAGCCATCGAAAAAATGTTCAGTCCGGAGTTTCGCAATCGACTCGATGCGATGATTACCTTCAATTCGCTAAGCCAGGAAAATATCGAGCGGGTGGTCGACAAATTCATCATCGAGCTCGATCAGCAACTCAACGACCGCAAGGTTTTCGGCGCGCGACCCATGGCGCGGCTGATTCAAAACGAAATCAAGCGGGTTCTTGCCGACGAGCTCTTGTTCGGCAAGCTGCAAGGCGGTGGCAAAGTCGAGGTCGCTGAAGACGACGGTCAGCTGATCTTTTCGTACAGCACGTCGATGGTGCCTGCGGTCTAGATCAGACCGGCCATCGCCGAAAACCTCTGTTCAGTTAGGTTTACTGCCGGCGCAGATGCAACAACTTATCCTCGCGGTTTTTCTCGCCTGCTTCGCCCTCGAATTTATTACCGAATTTATTTTGAACGAGCTGAACCTGCGCTACGTGCGCGCCCGCTGGACGGAGAAAAGGCTTCCGGATTTTTTTCACGGCAAGATTAGTTCGGAAGAATATGACAAGTCGGTGGAGTACACTCTTGCGAAAGGGCGGTTCGAGCGCTGGGCTGAGATCTACGGACGTGCAGTAATGTTCGTCGTTCTATTCAGTGGACTATTTGGCTGGTTTGATCGACTCGCAAGCGAGTTTGCGCAGCGATACTCATTGGGCTTGTACGCCCATGGAATTTTGTTCTGCCTGGGTGTCGGCTTAGTATTTTCGGTTGCCGGCTTGCCCACGGGTCTTTACTCCACCTTCGGTCTTGAGTCCAAGTTTGGCTTCAATAAGACGACGATCAGGCTCTATGTTGCTGACAAGCTCAAAGGACTCATTCTTGGCTTACTGATCGGAGTGCCGTTTCTTCTCATCGTGCTTTGGCTGATGGATGTGATGGGGCGCTACTGGTGGATCTGGGTGTTTGGGTTCATCGTCGCCTTTCAGCTTGTGATGATCGCCATATTTCCGACGTTTATCGCCCCATGGTTCAATAAATTCGAGCCGCTCAAAGAAGGCGAACTGCGCGATCGAATCCTGGCGCTCGCCAATCAAATCGGGTTCAAGACGAG
>VBKX01000449.1:1392-5303 GCA_005879435.1 Deltaproteobacteria bacterium | reverse complement strand
AGCGAGCTCAAGAACCAAACGGGATCGTATCGTGTCTCTGCCGACAGACCGGCTTTCTGTGTCGTCTGATGATTTTGCGTCCATCGTATCACGCTCAGCTGAATGTCAAAATTCCTCGTCCGAGAATCCGACCATGCGCGAGATCGTCAACCGCGTCGTTGATCTGTTCAAGCTTGTAGCGGTTCGTAATTAGCTCATCAAGTTTGAGCTTCCCTTCGCGGTACCAACGAATGAAGATTGGAAAATCGCGATCAGGACGGCAATCTCCACCCTTTGCGTTTGGCGGGGTGATGCCGATGAGCAACGCCGTGCCGCCCTTGTTACGGCCGGAAAAACCCGGCCGCACGGCGCGGAGAATCTGCTCTTGAGTCTGCGGCAAGCCCACGGCATCGATCGCGAAGTCGACGCCGCCGTCCGTGAGCTTGCGGATCCATTCGACTGGATCGACCTCTTGCGCGTTCACCACATGTGTCGCACCAAAACGCCGGGCGAAATCTAGCTTCTGCTGATTGATATCAACGGCGATGACTGGATGAGCGTCGACGATCGCCGCCGCCGAGATCGCGCACAGACCGATGCCGCCGGCGCCGAAGACGGCGACAGATTGTCCGGAGCACACTTGCAGCGTGTTGATGATCGCGCCCGCCCCGGTCATCACGGCGCAGCCGATGATCGACGTCACGTCCATCGGGACATCGTGCGGCAGCGGCAGCACGACGCGCTCCTGCGCCAAAGCAAATTCCGCCCAAGTTGCGGCGGAATGCATCACTTCTTTACCGCGCCAGTTAGCCCCATATTGCGCCCGATCGTTCAGAGCATGCGCGACCATCGGCTGATCGGTGGTAGAATTGTCGCGATCGACCCAGGTTGTGATTACATGATCGCCTTCCTTCACGTGCCGGACATCCCGCCCTTTCGCGTAAACAACTCCCGTCGACTCATGGCCCAAGAGCGCTGGCAAGTGATGACCGGGACGAGCGGGCCTTTGCATCGTATGCAACTGCGAGTGACAGACACCGCTCGCCGATAATTTGACCAAGACTTGATCAGAACCTGGATCGGGAAATTCGACTTCGTCGACGACCAGCGGCTGATTGGGTTCGACGAAGATTGCCGCTTTACCTTTGGTGCTCATTGCTCCAACTCATTCTGCATCATTGGAATTGCCGTCGACTGGCCAGAATCTCCGTTATCTCAGGCCCAGTTCCTTCAGTGCCTGTCTTAGATAACTCTGATCGACGTATTTTTCCGGGCTCGGAATCGCGCCTTTCATACCCGTTTGCTCGGCGTAGATGTCGACGACGGTCCTGAGCCCGTCCATTTCTATTTCCAGCTCGGGATGCCACGCCTGGTTTGTCAGGTAATAGTCGAGGCCCTTTTCGGCGAGGCTCGGGGGAAGTTGAAATTCCTTGGCCAAAAATTCCGTCGCCGCCTTTCGATCTTGCTCGAACCATTTCTTTGCCCGCACCACGGCCTTGAGAAAGCGAACGACCAGAGGACGGTTCTTCTCGGCAAAACTGCGTCGGACCGAGTAAGCCGAAAGCAGATAGTTGGGAAAGATATCCGCCACCCGCCCGATCAGGTTGAATCCAGCATCTTGGGCTTGAAAGGCATTGGGGACGGCGAGCATGGCTGCGGAAATCTGACCCGCGCTCATAGCTGCGAACGCGGAAGTTGTGCCCCCGACGTTGAGCAGCTTGTAGTCCCGCGGATATTCGAGACCCTTCATTTTTAGCGCGCGCCGCAAAACAAATGCGGTACCGGACGTGAGAGTGGAAGAGCCGATGGTCGAGCCGCGCAGATCTTCCCAGGTTTTATAATTCTTCCCGCCTATCAGCATGTGCGTGAGCTTGCTGCTGCTGGCAACCATGACGATGTCCATGCCTTGTTCCACCGCGGCGATGGGTCCGTCGTTGGCGACGAGCGCCGCGGAGATCGATCCGGCGATCATCGCCTGCACGGCAGGGGCCGTGCCGCGCATCAACACAACGTCGACGTCGAGTCCCTCGCGCTCGAAATATTTTAGCCGCCACGCCGCCCAGAGATGGCCGTAACCGAGAACCTTTGATGACACGCCGACCGGAAACTTGACCCGCTCTTGAGCGACTCCGAAGGACGGAAGCAACGTGATCAAGAAAAGGGCCAATAAGTTTCGCTTCATGGCACCGGCTCCTTCGCGGCCAGCTATAGCAGCTCTAGCGCGGCTGTCAAAATGAAATTCTCCCGCACGATTGAACGAAGGCGCGTAACTAACACCGATTTTCCGCTTGACGGCGAAAAGGCCTTAGAGTTAGGTTCAGCGCAGTTCGGTACGGCTGCGAATTGATCCGAACCCGGTGGGTAATGCAGCAAAACTTTTTTACTGTTTCGAATGAACGCATATTGATCTGGATGCCCCAGTGGGGCGGGAGGTCAGCCATGTTTAAACGATTCGGATTGAATATTGTCATCGCGTCGTTCGCCGTAATTGCGCTTATTTCGATTCAACCAATTCACGCACAAGACCGGTCGGGAATCCTCCACGGTGTCGTGAAGGATGCCGCAGGCGCGCCGGTCGCCGGAGCATTCGTCAAATTAAAAAATAGCGAACGCCGCCTGACCTTTCTGGTTGTCAGCCAAGCTCAGGGCCGTTACTCGGTCAACAATCTCCCAACCGGCAAATACATCGCGCAAGCGATCGGCGGGGAATTTCAAAGCGAACTCTCCGCGCCGGTCGACGTGGCAAACGCTAAACCAGCGAACGTAGATTTGGCGCTTACGGCGAAGCGCGCGCCGCAGTTACCAGGTGCGTGGCCGGGCCGGTTGCCGGGAGAACAAGTCGGCGAAGGGGGCGAGGGCGGTCGAGCGGCTGCGGCCCTACCGGAGGGTGAAGGCAAACCGATCATCGAAGCGAAGTGCGTTACCTGCCACGACGCTCAGCGTATCACACGCGTCCAAGCCAATAGCGATCGCTGGCAAGCGATCGTCCAAAACATGCGGGTCTACGCTCAGGGTTCGACGGTCGCCAAAGCGTTGACCGACGAGGAGAGTAAAGTCGTGTTGGGATATGTCATGGCGAATTTCTCCGGTACCGGCGGCAGCGGCAGGCCGGCGCCGGATCCGAATAGCCGCTTGCCGCGCACATTAGTGCAGGGCGAAGCAACGAAATACATCGCCGTGGAATACGAACTGCCGAACAACAAAGCTGAGCCCCACGAAGTCGCGGTCGACCTCGAAGGAAATGCCTGGGTCACGCAACGCGTCGGCGGCAAGCTCGGCCGCCTCGATCCCACGAGTTTTACCTATACAGAATTCACGCCGCCTGCGGGGCAATCACAAACCAATCGTCTGAACGCGATTACGCGCGCCGCGAACGGCAAACTTTGGTTCATCGACGGCGGCCCCAATCGCCGCTGGTTGAGCATCGATCCGAAGACCAACGAGTTCGATGTCTACGAATTGCCGAAACTAAAAAACGGCTCCGCCAGCGGCAACACGATGCGCGTGCATCCGGACGGCAGCGTCTGGTTGAATTCCATCGCCGCGAACCAGGTCATCCGACTGGACCCGGCCACGAAAGAATTTACCGTCTTCGAAGTGCCGGCCGGCGTCAAGCGGGGCCGCACCGCGAATCCCTATGGTATGGCGATATCGGGCGACAACAAGGTTTGGTTCATCGAGAACGCGGTCAATCAAATGGGCCGCATCGATCCGAAGACCGGAAAGATCGACGAGTTCCCGATCTTCGTGAAAAATCCAGTGGCGCGCAAAGGCGGCATGGATTCCGAAGGCAACGTGTGGGTCGGCTTGCACGGCGCCGGCAAGTTGATGAAAATCGACTACAAGACTGTAAAGATGACAGTCTACGATCCGCCGACTGAAGATGCCGGACCCTATTCCGTCCAGGGCGATCTGAAAAGTCCGCTGGTGTG
>VBKX01000449.1:0-1331 GCA_005879435.1 Deltaproteobacteria bacterium | reverse complement strand
CCAACCCGAACCGCATCTGGTGGTCCGGCAATCTTTCGGGGCGGATGGGTTATATCGAAGTCTTAAAGTAGAATCGAGCGGCCTTACGACTCCCGGCTGATCTGTTGTTTTGGAGAATGGGAGGGCCAATCTCGAGTTCGGCAAGGTAAATTCGCGGATGGATGAGAGCGACTAAGCACCCCCAAAAATAGAAACCATCATGATTGTCGCGCTACTTATTTTGCATGGCCTGCTGGCGGTGGCGTTGCTCGGCGCCGTGACGCACCAGGCGCTCAGCGTGTGGTTGCCGGCGCGCAAAACCGCAAGTTCTTTTGTCGCGCGCATGCGCGGCGTAACCGCGACGTCCTATGTCAACGCCATTGTCGTGCTTTACGCGCTGACCGCGCTGTTGGGCGGAATTATCTACCCTACGTATAGGCTCAATGTAAGGATCGTACTCGAGCAAATGCAACTTCATGTGCCCAATGGGGCGTTCGAGCTCAAGGAACACTTCGTTGCGCTCGGGTTGGGAATGCTGCCGGCCTACTGGTATTTCTGGCGCGCGCCTGAGGCTATCGAGCACGCCCGCGCACGCGCCGTGCTGACCGCGATACTCGCGTTCATCGTGTGGTGGGGATTCCTCGTCGGTCACGTATTGAATAATATCCGAGGATTCGATTTGTGATCGCCGCCCGTTCAAAACCGGTGTTCGTCATCACCTTCGCGGCCGCTTATGCGATCCTTTATGTCGTGTCGGTGCAGTATAATCTCGCGTTATTTACGTACCATGCCGCGACGGAAGAGTTTCACTTCCTTGTTCAACCGGCATCCGACGGACCGGCGATGTATTGGTACGGTTGGTTGGCAACATCGGCGCTGGGTGCATCCGCAATCGCCGCTCTAACGTCATGGTTACCGAGCGCTTCGACAAAACGTTTGTGGTCCGGTTTAGCGTGGAGCACGCCGCTAGTCGTCATGATCGTTTTTGTCTACATCCTACGGCGCTATTTCATGCAGTAACGCAAAGCGATCGGAACGAAGAAGGGAACCCTATGAAGCTGCTATGCGATTTTGCCGCGTTCTTTGTGGCCGCTGTGCTCTCTCTCCTGATGGTGAATTTGACTCCGGTATGGTCCGGCGGGAGTGACGACGAGGGACCGGACGCGCATCAAGATGACGGTCCCTCCTATTTCGGCTTCGTCAAAGATGCCAGCGGTAAAGCTATTCCCGACGCCAAAGTGACCGCGGAAATCAAAGGACGCGGCTCGGTCATCACCCGCTCTAACGCGACCGGCGCGTATAAGTTGCCCGGCTTCGGCAAGGAAATTTCGCCAAACAACGTGATCATTTCC
>VBKX01000065.1 GCA_005879435.1 Deltaproteobacteria bacterium | reverse complement strand
TACGCAGCATGCGCATCAAACCTGAGTCGAGACAATCGATCCAGATCGCATTGCGCTCGGTTTCGTTGATGTGATTGTGATAGCCCCAGCTCGGCTGAATCACCAGGTCGCCGGTCTCCATCACACATTTCTCGCCGTCGGTGATGGTATAAACGCCTGCGCCGCCGTCGATAACGAAGCGCATCGCTGCATTGGTATGGCGATGGGAATAAACCGCCTCGCCGGCTTTCACTAGTTGCACCGCCATGTTCAGCGTATGGCTGGTGCTGTCGCTCATATTAGGATGAACCAAGCTGATGGCGCGGCGCGCGCCTTTGTAATTCGTCGTGATGAGCTCGCCCGCCGCTTCGAGCCCGGCGCGGATCTTCGACCATTTTCACAGCACAGCTTTGCCGAACGGCGCTGGCTCGCGGCGCACGGCCTCTTCGCGCGCCCACAGGCCGCGCAGTGAGTCTTTCGCCAATTCGGCGTCGAGAGATTTGAGGTCGGCTATGTGATCGGTGCTCATGATCTTGGTCCTCTCGCTCCAAATGGGGGCGACCGCCGGTCGCTCCTACGTCTATTGATCGGTCAGATGAAAATATTTCACCGCGTTGCCCACGGTCATTTTCCATAGTTCATCTTCGCTAACGCCGGCGAAATTTTCTGCGATCACTTTCCGCGAATTGGGCCAGTCAGATTCGAGATGAGGAAAATCGCTCGCCCACATAACGTTGTCGACGCCCATCTCCTGGCGCGCGATGCGCACGCCGACCGGATTGCGATTGAAACCCCAGTGGCAGTGCTCGCGGGCGTATTCGCTCGGCATGCGTTTAAGCCGCGGCAAGCCCAAGACGCGCTCCGCCCAATACTGCTGTCGGCCATACTCATTGTCCATCTGATCCATCCAGTTGGGCACCCAACCGATCTGCACTTCGGCGACATAGATATTTAGTTTTGGAAAGCGCTCGAACGCGCCGCCCCAGATCATCTGCACGACTTGCTTGCTGCCGCGAAAACCATATTTATTGAAGCGCTCGATCACGTCCGGGACATGATGCTCCGGATCGGTCTGGCGCGGATATTTGAACGATGGTCCCGCGGCCGCCGGCTGGCCGCGGCCGCGCCGGGGAAAACCGAACTCGACATGAATCGTCAGGGCCACGTTTAAATCTACGACAGCGGCCCAAAACCGATCGTCGCCCGCGGTCGGATAGCGGTTGCCGGCGGGAAAGTTGTCGATGGCTACGGCGTTGAGACCGCTTTTCGCGCAGTGTTCCAGCTCGGCGACCGCATCCTCTATATTGGTAATGGGAATGACGCCGATGCCGACCAGCCGTTCCGGCGCGCAGGAACAGTATTCTTCAGAAAGCCAATCATTGTACGCACGCACGACTGCTTTGTACGCGTCGTCGTGGCGAATACCGCGCCAAAACCCCGGCCCGACGTTGCCCGGAAACAATACTTCGGCATCGACGCCGTCTTTATCCTGTTCGCGCAAACGCTGTTCCGGCGATCCGGTCCCGGGTGAGTTCTCATAGTGGTCGCCGGGAAGCGGATCGAAGGGCCGGCGCTCTTCGTACGGCATGCTACAGGAAATATTCGAAATTAAGCGTTCCAGCGGTTGCCCTTCTTGCAGAACCGCCAGGGTTCCATCTTCTAAAGTTATGACTTTAGGCGCCCGGTCGCGAAACTTTTCCGGCACGCGCTTGACGTAACGGTCCGGCCGGATTTCCAAATGAGAGTCGGCGGAAATGCATTGGTATTTCATAAATCCTCTTGTATAGAAGTCAGCGCCCGAATTATACCCCGTGTAGAAAGTTGTCAACCTCAGCGGCGTAAGACCCCGGCGAATAGGCCATAAAATTTGGCTAAAACGTGTGGTCGATGGCCATCGCCGCATTTGACGTGAAACAAATCGCGATGCTATGACTTTTGCACACGGATATCAGCTCCGACCTGAAAGCGAGGAGTCTCCAATGCTAACCATCGACGCCGACGCGCACGTCTTGGAAACCGGACAAACCTGGGAATATATGGACGGCGCCGAGCGCAAGCATCGGCCCCAGGTCGTCGGCGCGACAGGGAGCGATTCGAAGGACGAGTACTGGCTCGTCGACGGCACACTTCGATTGAAATCACGCAACGTCGGCCGCAATACGCCGCAAGCCTCGCGCGAGATGCGCGACGTGCCGGCTCGCCTGACGCACATGGACGAGCTCGGTGTCAGCATCCAGGTGCTCTATCCGACGCTGTTTCTTATACCGCTCACGCCGCGCCCCGAAGTGGAGTTAGCGCTCAGCCGCAGCTACAACCGCTGGCTCGCGGACATCTGGAAACAGGGGAAAGAGCGGCTACGCTGGGCCGCAGTGGTACCGCTGATGACGATGGACCAAGCCATCGCGGAAGCGCGCTTCGCCAAAGAAAACGGCGCCTGCGGCATTTTCATGCGCGGCACCGAAGGCGATTTACTGCTCAGCGATCCGTATTTTTTTCCGCTCTACGAAGAAGCCAGCCGCTTGGATCTTGCCATTTGCATTCACGCCGCCAACGGCAGCGCGACGCTCTATAATTACTACAAGTACGAGACCGTCGGCTTTTCAAAGTTCAAGTTGAATTGTGTCGGCGCGTTTCATTCCATCGTGATGGATCGGATTCCCGAACGCTTCCCCAAACTCCGCATCGGCTTTCTAGAAATCAGCGCCGAATGGCTGCCCTACACCTACACCGATCTGGCGAAACGTTTTCGTATCAAAGGCAAAGAACTAAAAAGCGACTTCCTGCGGCAGGACCGGATCTACGTCGCTTGCGAAACGACAGACGACATCCCGTACATTGTGAACAAGCTCGGCGATGACAACATCGTCATCGGCTCGGATTATGCGCACGCCGACAGCGCGACGGAACTGCTGGCGATTCATAATCTGAGCGCGGACCCGCGGCTCACTCCGTCGCTGGCAAGAAAAATCGTCAGCGACAACGCTCGAGCGTTGTACAATCTGTAACTGCCGACGACTTTTTGGCCAGACCGATATCACCCACAACGATCGAGGAGCTGGAAGATCTTCCCTTCTCTTCAGAGATCACTCGAGAACCAATTATGAAAAGATCAATTTTGGCGAGCATCGACACCGTGGCCAGGCTTCTCCTTCTGATGGTGATCATTGCCCTCGTAGCGAAGTCAGCGACCGCCGCGGAAACCAGCAAAGCTACGCGACGCCGGCCATTTTAAAAAACACGGCCTCGACGTCGAGCTTGTTCACGCCAGCAGCATTCTGGCGCTGCAGGCGCTCCTCGCGGGTGAAGTCTCCGTCGCACAATCGGTTACTGATGCCTGCGTCAGTTCCAACCTGAGCGGCGCGGACACGCTGTTCATGGGCGCGATCCTCGACAAGCCACTCTATAGTTTCATCGTCAATCCCAAGATCAAAACGCCCTCCGATCTCAAAGGAAAACGGGTCGGCGTGACGCGCATAGGCTCCACTCCCGACGCTCTCGCGCGCGCGATGCTCAAGATGTGGAATCTCGATCCCGCCACCGACGTCACGATCGTGCAGTTGAACGAGTTGGGGCTGATGGTTCAAGGCTTGGTGAGCGGCGTCATCGACGCCGCGCCGATTTCCATCCCAAGCAATATTCGCGCGAAGAATCTCGGCTATACCGAGCTCTTCGACATGACCAAGATCGGCAAGACGTACATCACTGGCACTGTGGTCACGCGCAAGCGCTTCATCGACGGCCAGCGCGACACGGCGAAACGCTTCATGCGCGCTTTTCTCGAAGGCATGAAGACTTATTTGGAAGACGAAGACTTCAGCATCAAAGTCATTCAGAAGCCTATTTGCTTCAGGCGAAGAACATGCTGCGCATACCGCGTACCTCGGTCGACGGTGTCAAGACGATCCTCGAAGGCATGGAAAAACTCCCCGGCGCAAAAACCGCCGACCCGCGACGCTTCATCGATTCGACAATTCTCGATGAATTGGAAAAAGAAGGATTCTTGAAAACCTTGTACAAAAACTAAATAGCAGCAATTAGCTTCGGCAACTCGGATGAGGCGCTCGTGTCATTCCGAGGCGCAGACGAGGAATCTCGACCTAGTTCCGACAGCAATCGACTATCGTCGACTTAAACCGGCGAGGAGGCAAATCGTGCGTCGAAAAGTGATGTTCCTGATCCTAGATATTTTTATTTTGCCGTTCGTGGCCGAACTGGCTTCAGCTCAAACTCTCAAAATCCCCTACGTCTCGATCTCCGGCTTCCAAGCGCCGCTCTATCTCGGCGAGCGCGCCGGACTGTTCAAGAAGAACCAACTCGAAGCGCAGCTGATCTACATGCCCGGCGGCTCTTTGATCGTCCAGACTTTGCTTTCCGGCGACGTTGGCGTCGCCAGCCTGGCGCCGCCTTCAGCAGTCGCGGCGTGGGTGAAGGGCGCCGAGCTGGCTCTGGTCGCCGGTGGCATCGAGCGCGCGCTCAATGTGCTGATGGTCAACCCCAAAATCAAGAAACCCGACGATTTGAAGGGCAAGCGAGTGGCAATCAGCCGTTTCGGCTCGCTGTCCGATATCTCGCTGCGCGATGCTCTGGCATTCTACAAACTCCGAGCGAACCAGGACGTGCAGGTCGCGCAAATGGGCGGTCTTGGCGAGCGCATGGTGGCGCTCACGTCGGGCGCCGTCGACGGCGCAATATTAAATGTCGATCAGGTCTTTCAGGCGGAGAAGTTGGGCTTTCAAGTTTTGATCGATCTACGCAAATTGCCGTTGACCTATTCGACTCAGGGTATCGTCGTCAGCAAAGATTTCCTGCGCGTCCAGCGCTCAGCGGTGAAACGTTTTTTGCGGGTCTACATCGAAGGCATTAAAGTCTTTAAGACCGATAAGGAATTCTCCATGGAAACCTTGGGCCGCTATATTAAAACCAGCGACCGAGAAATATTGTCGAAAACCTATGATGTTTACCGCGAGGCTTGGGAGACCGTGCCGTTGGTCAGACGCGAGGGAATCCAGCAGGCGCTGGACAGTATTCCCGAAGCCAAGAACGCGAAGGTCAATCTAGACAGCCTAATCGACAACTCGTTGATTCAAGAACTGGAAAGAGAAGGGTTCCTCAAGGAACTCTATCCCGAGGGCGCAAAACGATGAGTGCCGCCGAGCCGATCAGAAGTCTTAATCTTTCTCGGGTCAATTCCTGCAGCTTGTCCCGTATCAGTGTTGGGTAGCTCTCCCAGAATCGTCATTCCCGCATGTTTTTAGCGGGAATCCAGGCGAATTTCGAAATGGCCCCCGATCAAAACATTCGGAGTGCGCTCAAAGCTAAAGTGTTTGAGAGGCTCTTGCGCCGGGCGCTACCGATAAGTAATTTACTGCCAGGAGCGGGATTCACGCATTTCAGGAGTGAAACATGCTAACAACCACAGGCCTCATTGCCGGCCATTATGAGTGCCGCTCGCTCGACGACACGTTGCCGGTTTTCACCGATCTCCTGGCCATGGAAGTCGTCGAACGCAAGCCAGCTGAGGCGACGCTGAAACATCCGAATACCGATTGGCGCTTAATTGTGCATGAAGGCGGGCCGAACGCGCCGGAAAAAGCCTTCGACAATCACTACGGTTTTCGCGTCGGCGCGCACGACGAAGTCGAGGCCGCGTGGAAGTACATCGAAGCCCACAAAGAAAAATACCGGCTGACAAAAATCACCAGGCCGCAGAGCGCTCATTTCGCCTACTCGATTTATTTCAACGAGCCCGGCGGCAACACTCTGGAGATCGAATATTACAATCCCGGCGGAGCGCTGCACGGCCGCTCGCACACCGCCGGCCATTGGGACACTCCGCTCACGAGCGAGCGGTTTCCCGGGCGCGGTTATCTGCCGCAAGCTTTTACCCACGGCACGCTGCAATGCGACAACGTGGAGAGAAGCCGGCGATTTTACGTCGAGGTTTTAGGATTGGAAATCGCCGCCGGTTTCAATATGGCGCAATACATCAAACATCCTGCATCGCCGTGGTACATCGTCGTGTTGCAGCGAAGTCCGCGGCAATACCTGGCGCCGGTGAACCGCTTTACTTTGCAAATGGCGTCGACGTCGGATGTCGAAAAAGCCCATCGGGAATTCACCACGAAAGGAGATACGCTTGGTATCACAGTGCTCGGCAAACTTGAAGGCTCCAACGGCAGCGTGAACTTTATCTTTAGCGACTTGGATAAAAACTGGTGGGAGCTGACGACCGCCACGTAAAGCGATACATCAACGGTCGTCA
>VBKX01000447.1 GCA_005879435.1 Deltaproteobacteria bacterium | reverse complement strand
TCTGAAACAACAGATGATTGACGCCGAATGGTTTATCGGTGCGCTCGCGGATCGAGGCGATCTCGGTCTCGAGCGTCGCAGCGTTGAAGGCCGAAGTGCCGAGGGGCCGAAGCCTCCGGCGTTGGATACCGCCGCGACCAACGGCGCAGTCGTCGCCGTGCCCATGCCGCCTAGGACGATCGGGTGTCGAATACCGAGCAGATTGCAAATTCCCGTGTGAATCATGACGCCTCCTGTGCAAGGAGATTCAAAAAAACCTTTTACCACAAAGGTCCTAGCGCGACAGAGTCGCAACCCAATCGGATTGTCTCGCGCAAAGACGCAAAGGACGCAAAGTTTGTAGATTACGGGTCAAAGTCATTCGTAACAGTTTTCATCGTCCCCTCTAAACTTGGCGACTTCGCGCCTTGGCGGGAGGAATTTCCGACTCCGAGTCTTTCAGCTTCGCGACCTTCGTTTGCTTCGTGATGAGATCGCAATGTCCCGGCAAAACTTATGCGTCGGCTTTGGGAAAGTTCAGCGCGTCAATGTCGAATTTTCTCAGCTCCGGCATGACTTGCTCGGCGAAAAGACGCAACGAGTTGAGGGACTGTTTCTGGGTTAGCCCACCAAAGGTAAATTCTCCGAGAAACGTGTCGGCGCCGGCTTCGGTGGCGATCTTCTTGAGCTGCCCGACGACGGTTTCCGGTGCCCCGCAAATAAATGAGCCTTCGGCAATGGAGTGATCCATGTCCATCAGTTCGCCTCGGCGACCGCCATCGAGAATCGTCGACAATCCAGTTGATCCGTGGGCACCGTAAGTGCGCGCGCCGCCGCGGCGTTCCCAGAAGTTCTTCCAGTGAAATTCGCCTTCGGTACGCGCTTGTTTGTCACTTTCTGCGACGTAAATTTCCCGCATCAAGCCGATATGAGGTTTGGGACCTACGGGCCTGCTTCGTTGGTACACTTCGCGGTACTCGTCAAACGCGCGCCTGGCGGCTTTCATCCCAGCCGGCACCCATTGGATCGTACTGATGCCACTGGAGGCGGCCTCCTCGATGGAGTCTTTGCTGCGAGTGGGCATCCAGAGCGGCGGATGAGGCTTTTGCACGAGCGGGATCGATGAGTCGATGTCTTTGCATTTAAAGTAGCGGCCTTCGAAACTGAACGATTCGTGGGTCCAGATACCTCTGATGATTTGCAGCGCTTCCAGAGTCATCTCGCGCTTTTGCTCCCAAGGAATATTGTAAGCGGCGAACGTAAACGGTCCGATTCCGGCACCGAAGCCGCATTCGAGGCGGCCCTGCGTAAGATTATCGAGTAACGCAACTTCTTCAGCGACGCGGATCGGATTCCACAGGGGCAATACGTAAACCAGCGGACCAAGGCGAATATTCTTCGTCCTTTGCGAAGCGGCGCCGAGAAAAGCGCCCGGGCTCGGACATTCGGAGAAGCCCATGTCAAAGTGGTGCTCGGCGATGAAATAAAAATCCATGCCCGCTTGATCCGCGCATTCCAAGACTTCGAGATGACTTTTGTACAGCTCGACATAGGACAGCGTGGGCTTATCGTGCTTTTGCATGTGGTCGAAGAGTCCGAGTTTCATGATGATTCCTACTTTGCTGCCGACAGCTCTTTTTGAATCTCTTGAAGCAACGAATTGTCGTACATTTTCTCCAACGTTAGTTTTTTCACTTCGGCGCTTGCTTCGGCGCGGAAGTCGATGATGGAGGTGAGCCCCGCAAGCGAAACATACGGAATTCTCAGCGCGTAATCTTTGACATTCTCTTTGTACGTCGCGTCCAAGGTTTCGGCGTCCCCTGTTCGCGTGTATTTGCCGACGGACCGTTTGGCGAATGCCGGGTCGTGAATCGACAGATCATAGGCGGCGATGGTGGCGCGCAGAACTCTCTTGAGCTCGTCCCGTTTGGATTTGAGATAGGAATTCTTCACGATGAAGCAGCCGTAATCAAACGGGAGAGCGATGGTTTCAGTGGTG
>VBKX01000446.1 GCA_005879435.1 Deltaproteobacteria bacterium | reverse complement strand
CGCGAAGCCGACTTCGTTCTTGAACATACCTTCCGCGTTCCGGCGCGACATCAAGGCTACCTCGAACCGCACGCGGCGACGGTCGCCATCGAAGCCGATGGGCGCATTCAAGTTTGGGCGTCGGTGAAAAACCCTTTCGGCGTGCGCAGCCAATTGGCCAAATGTTTGCGCGTGGCCGAGGAGCGCATCCGGATGAACGTCGTCAACGTCGGCGGCGAGTTTGGCGGAAAGGGTGACGGTGTCGATTTACCCATTCTCTATTTTCTCGCGCAAAAAACCGGGCGGCCGGTAAAGATCGTCATGACCTACGCCGAGGAACTGTCGGCGAGCAATCCGGCGCACCCGACGGTGATCACGATTCGGAGCGGCGTGAAACGCGACGGGCGCATTGTGGCGCGCCAGATGCGGGCGGCGCATGCCAGCGGCGGCTACGGCGCGCTCAAGTCCAATACTTCGCTCGCGACGTGGCACTATGCCGGCGGGCAGTATCGCATCGACCACGCGGATATCGAGTTCATGCAGATTTACACCAATACGGTTCCCGGCGGTTACTATCGCAGTCCGGGCGCAGTGGCCACCGCGTTCGCCGTCGACTGTCACACCGATATGATTGCCAAGGAGCTCGGCATGGACCCGGCCGAGTTTCGCCTAAAGAACTTTATCGGCGAAGGGGAAGAAGACGCCGTCGGGCATAAAATAGTCGACGTGCGCTTTCGCGAGGTGCTGCAGGGCGCATTGGATGCCGCCGGCTGGAAGAAACCGAAAAAGCCCAATCGCGGCCGCGGTATCGCTCTCTCCGGACGCCATATCAGCGGCGGCGACACCGGAGTCTCAGGGCTCGGGCACCCATACGATCTTGCGCCAATTGGTGTCCGATCGAATGAAGGTTGGCGTTGAAAAAGTCCGCGTCGTTATTGGCGATACCGATACCGCGCCACGCGACGGCGGCATGCGCGCAAGTCGCATGACTTACGTCGCCGGCAACGCGATGGTTCAGGCGTGTGACCAGCTCTGCGAAATAATGCTCGGCCAGGCGGCGCGAATTCTGGAGTGTGGCGCCGGGGAAGTCGAGTTCGATGGCGAGCGGTTTTCGCTGCGCCAAGATCCCGGGCAGCAAGTGCCGCTGCGCCGCGTCGTGGCGCAAGCGACGGAGCCGCTGCAGGTGATGGTGTACGAGGACTATCGCTATCCCGAGGAGGTCTCTTATATCTGCGCGCAGGTGGCGGAGGTCGAGGTCGATCCCGAAACCGGCGCGGTGAAGTTACATCGCTTCGTCACGGCCCACGATGTAGGTACGATTATCAATCCAACAGCGCACCAAGGACAGATCGACGGCGCAACAGTGATGGGGGTGGGCCAAGGCCTCATGGAAGAAATCGTGATCGATCAAGGCCGGGTGACCAACAGCAACCTGGGCGACTACAAATTGCCATGCGCAGCCGATCTGTTCGAATTGAAAACCGTCTTGGTGCCATCGGGCGGTGGCGTCGGCCCGCATAACGCCAAGCCGATCGGCGAGTTTGCCAACAATGCTCCGCCGGCGGCCATCGCCAACGCGATCGCTGATGCGGTCGGCGTGCGGCTGTTCGAGTTGCCTTTGAAAGCGGAGAAAATCTATCAACTTCTCAAAGCAAATGGACCGATGGATTAAAGGGCCACGTTTTGTTTTCCGAAATTATTCCACTCCTTCGGCTTTCCGGCGTCTTTCAACAGCCGGTAGAATTGACTGGACCCTCCTCAGATCAGATAGGCTCATGCTTTGTAACACGCGTCGTACGGCGTTGATATTCTGCGGCAACTCCTCTTTGGGGATATCTCTTCGGACGGTCATAATTGCGTCGATCAAAGTGCGCAATTGCGGCAGGGTGACTCCGACTTCCGGAGCCAATCTATCGACGGCTTCGGCGTGCTGCGCGGCGGCATCTTGCTGAGCCAGCGGACGATCCTCGTAAAATTCCCCCCGGGTTCCGCTACAGGCGCCGGTTATGGAAACGCGAAGAATCAACGAGCTCATCACAACCAGATTTTTCATTTGAGCAAACCTCCAATCGCGATCTTGAAGTTATAAGAGTCGTTGGCTCACTTAAAAGCCGAACCTGCCGACAATCAGCGCTTCTTCCCGAATTTTCTCAAGACTGCCGGCTGAATCCTCAAGTCCTGCGCCGTCAAAAAAGATGTTCAGTGTGCAGTCGGCTTCACCGCTCAAGCCGAGGTTGATTTAGAAATCGATTGTTTATACATCGTCACTTAAGCGCGTTCTTTATATCTAACATTCGTAACGCAGTCTAGGCAAAATTCGCTCATTGAACACTCATGGCAAGGTTAAAAAAAATAGTGTTGTTCGTAGCTATTGTCGTCTGGTCCTCTTGTTTCGAGGACAGTACTCTAGCCCAAAGAGTTAAACCGCTCGAACTGTCGGAACTCGTTGCCTATACCGGCGCGGACCGCGAGCAGATTCTCGTCGCAGGTGCCAAGGCCGAAAGCAAAGTGGTTTGGTACACTTCTCTCGCCGGAAGCTCTTACAGAGAGCTGGCGCAAGGTTTCGAAAAAAAATATCCGGGCGTCAAAGTCGATGTTTACCGGGCGGCGAGCAATGAGCTCATGGCGAAAATCACCGCCGAAGCCAATGCTAGGCAATATCTGGTCGACACCATTGAAACGACTTTGCCGCTACTCAAAGGTCTGCGCGAGGACGGCCTGCTAGCGGTCTATAAATCTCCCCATCTCGCCAAATATCCGGCGCGCGCGAAAGAGAGCGCCGGAAATGGACTTTACTACTGGGGCGTCAATCGCGAGAGTTTCATCGGCGTCGGCTTCAATCCCAAACTGATCGCGGCGAGTGCCGTACCGAAGAATTTCGACGGCCTATTGAATCCGCAGCTTAAAGGCAAGATGGGCATGACCACGAGCGAGACCGGCGTGCGCATGATGGGCGCAATGCTCAAGTTCAAGGGCGAAGAGTTTTCCCGCAAGCTCAAAGCGCAAGATATCAGCCTGCAAGCGATTTCCGGCCGGGCGATGGCGGATATGGCGATCTCGGGCGAAGTGCCGATCTCGCCGTCGATTTTTCGCGATCACGCGATGGAGTCGAAGCTCAAGGGCGCGCCGATTGACTGGGTGGCGATGGAAGCGGTGCCGACCAACGCGGGTGCCACCGCGATTATCTATCAGGCGCCGCATCCCCATGCGGCGGTGCTGATGGCGGATTTCATCTTAAGTCCCGAAGGACAAAAAATCCTGGAGGATTTGCAATTCGGCAGCCCGACAAAAGACTTTGGCTTCAAGCGCTGGTATCCCGAGGCGGGACTCAGCACCGAGCAATACGACAAAGAATCGACGAAATGGCAGAAAGTGTTAAGGGAACTCGGCAGGAAATAGAATGTTCAAAACGTTCAAGCTGTTCAAATCGTTCAGCACGTCGGAAAAGTGACTGAAAGGGCGCGACATGTTGCGGCCTTTTTGGTGATCTGTGGGATGGGTTCTCTTATGCCGGCATCAATTCGGGATCGATGGGATACTGCGACAGGATCTCGGCGCCGTCGGCGGTGACGCGCAACAAGTGTTCGAGCTTGACCGGATAGTGATTGATCTCTAGGGCGACGATCATGTTTTCTTCGAGCGAGATCATGTATTTTTCCGGGTCGCCGCCGCGCAGCCAGGGCGACTCGTAGATGCACAAGCCGACGCCGTGAAAGCCGTCGAAGCCCGGCAGTCTTGCCGATGCGCCTCTGCCGAAATGGCGAAACGCTTCCGTGCATGGGCCCGGCCTCACAAACTTCAGCGCCTCTTG
>VBKX01000443.1 GCA_005879435.1 Deltaproteobacteria bacterium | reverse complement strand
CGCTGCCACTGGTGCTGCGGCCGTCACGGGTGGCTTCTCGGCGGGCTTTTCCGGGGGCTTTTCTTTGGTGTCATCCGGTGTCGTCTGATTCCACAATGCCATAATCACCTCCCTGCTAAATTGAATAGACGCTGTGACTAAACCGAGTTAGGAATGTTATAGGTAAATTCTAAACCTGACAAGTATGACGCAAGGCAGGTGCCAGCAATTGACATTGGCACTGCTTCGATGAAAATAACCCGGAAACGATGTAATACTCGCGATCATCTTAGCGAAGCCAATGATATTCCGAGACCTTACGCGTCCCGCGCGAGCCAGGCAGAGCCTGTCTGTTGGATCCGCCCGCGCGCGGGACTTGAACCACGGATAACATCTGCGCAAAGTGTCTGCGAACCACTCTAGTCCCGCGCAGGGAATTCCGGTCACGAGGTGAATGATAAAATGTGCGGTTTGCAGCAGCCGGCCCGATATTCAAGTCTGCCGCTCGCCCCGCCATCCTGGCACGGAGAGCGCGAAGTCGCTAGATTGTTTCGGCGAAATAGTACCCGCCGGAGCTTCGCTTCGACTGCCAGCCTTCGACGGCGCGACGAAAACGCGTATGCGGCGGCGTGCCGCGCCAGCGCTGATGATGCTCCTTGCTCTCCCACTCCAGCAGTACCACCACGCTCTCTGGATCGTCCTCGCTGCAGAGTATCAAGCCGCTCTTGCAACCGGATAGTTTGATTTCCTGAATCGCCTGTTTATACATCTTGACGTATTCTTCGCGTTTTTCTGGCGGCACAGTTTGGAAGCGCACTTCGTAAGTTGCGGCCATTTTGCTGTCCTCCCATTCGATTCTATTGCCCGGTAAATCTCTCACCCGGAGCGCGACAAGCAGGCCCGCCGCTTTTTCATGGCCGGTGTAGAGATTCGCCACGAGAACAAACGCAAACAGCCGACCCCGGTCGGCATCTATGTCGGTTGACAACGTTAGGCGCGCTGATGGCACATCGAATCAGCCCCGCGGAATTTCAGAACCCGACGCCTACACCGACTGAAGGCCCACGGCGCCGGTCGAACTCATTTTCATACCTGCGCCGCTCGTCCCGGCGCGCGCGATCGATTTCGCTCTCCATCCGTTGACCCACCCATTCAGCGTCGGCGATCAGCTGCTGCGGATCGATATCTTTGCTGGAAATCTTATCCAGGTCTTTTTCGACCGCGCCGCGGATCTCGCGCGTCGGATCCCAGTAAGCTTCGAACGGCCGTGTGCGCTCGATGTATTCGAGCCAGTCATGGAGCCCGTTCATGCCGCTTTCGATTTCTTTCACGCCCCTGGCGGCATCGCCGCTGCGCGCGAGCGTGAGACCAAGGTACAGGCGCGCCATGTTATCGTCTTGATCCTTGGCCAGCGCCCGTTCCAGCGATTGGCGAGCTTCGTTTAATTTTCCCGTGGCGTATTGAGCGCGCCCCACGTAAGTCCAAATTCCTTCACGAAAATAGACCGACTGGTAGACGTAGTCCGGATCGCGGTCCGCGGCAGCAAGAAAATAGGGCAGCGCGTTCTCCGGCTGATTGATCAACAGCGCCTGCCGTCCGGCTTGAAACTGCCCCGCGACCTGGAATCCAGCACACGCGGTTAGAATACCGGCAAACGAGAACATGACGAGTCGAATCGCAATGCCCATATGCCCACACGCTAGGTCGCGGCGACCGTGATGTCAATTGGGAATAAAATTCGAATCGCAACCGCGACCTGCACTCAAGTCACTTCAAAGCAAATCCGCGCGGCTAAATATATCCTACTTCTGCCCCAGCTCGGCCATGACTTCATTGACGAAACGGAGATCCATGTATTCCGTGGGGCGGCGCTTGGGTTTGATGTTAAGAGCGATCGCTTGCCACTGGGCCATCAAGTCCACGCCTTTCTCGGTCGGCACCGGCACCAGCGCCTCGCGAATCATTTGGTAAGCATCCTGGGCCGCGTCGCGTTCCAGGCCAAGCCGTTTCATGGTGACTTGCAATGCGTCCTCCGGATTGTCCCGGGTATAAATCACCGACCGGACGATCGCGCGCACCATGCGTTTTACCATCTGCGGATTTTCATTGATCGTTTTGCGCGTCGCCGCAAGTCCCGTAAACGCCGTGTCTTTGAAAATATCGGCGAGGCTCACCAGCCGCTTGAGACCCGACTTCATCGCGAGATAGTCCGCCGGCGGCGCCAGCAGCGCCGCGGAAATTATTCCTTGTTTCATGGCGGCGATCTTGGGTTCGTTGCCCGGCAGCCCGATATACTCCACGTCCTTGTCCGGATTGATTTTGTTGAGCTCTAATAGGGCCTTCGTCCCGGCCGCCGTCGAGCCGCCGAAGGTTACACCCAATTTTTTTCCCTTGAGATCGGCGATTTTTTGAATATCCGGTGTGACCACGAGGGAAAACGTCGGCCGGCCCACCTGTTGAGCGAGAAGAATAATGTCGTTCCCTTCCCAAACCGCCGGCATCTGCGGCCCGACGGAAAAAATAAAATGGATTTGATTGGCGAGCAGCGCTTGCACCGCCGTAGCCGCGCCGCGCACAAAGACCAGCTCCAGCTCGAGCCCCTCGCGTTTATAAAAACCTCTTTCCGCCGCCACCATCATCGGCAGGATTTGAATGCTTGGCGAGGGAAACGCTCCCCGGACCGGTTGGCTGATCGACTGATCGGCGCCGGCCAATAAGCAAACCCATGAAATAAGAACGGCCCGCCACATAAGGTTCTCCGTCATGCGCCTGGATATCGCCCCAATAGACCGGACGGTGGCTCGCGTCAAGGATAATCATGCGGACAAACTGAGATGGTTGCCAAATGATTTGACTTGCTCGACCGATCTACGCTAACAGTCATCGCCAGCAAACGGAGGTGACTTCTGAAAATTACTGACGTAAAAGCGACGCTGCATCGCGTGCCCATCGAAGTGCCTCTGTTGAAGGAAAAGATCACCACGTCGATCTTGTTCGCGGTGGTCGAAACGGATCTCGGAATAACCGGCTACGGTCTCACGCGCGGCTCGCAACGCTTCGGCATGCGGGAATTTATCAATCGCGAATTGGCGCCTTTTCTCAAGGACAAAAATCCGCTCGAGACCGAGCGCGTCTGGAACCAGCTCTATAAGCAATTCAACCCGCGCGCCCAGACCGGCATGTGGAGCTCGGCCGTGAGCGCCATCGACATCGCGCTGTGGGATATCAAGGGTAAGCACTACAAAGAACCGGTCTGGCGTCTGCTCGGCGGCGCGCAGAATCCGGTACAGGCTTACGTCACCTTCGGTCTCAAACAATATTCCAAGGAACAATTGGTCGAAGTCGCCAAACAACTCGTCGCCCAGGGCGAGACACGGCTCAAGATGGTCGTCGCGGTCGATCCGGAGAATCCCAAGCTCGACGCCGAGCGCGTACGCGCCGTGCGCCATGCAGTCGGCGACGAAGTCGAATTGATGATCGATGCCAACTATCTTTTCTCGTTCAACCGCGCGCTCGAACTGTGCAAGTTGGTCGAGCCTTGTGGCATCACTTGGTTCGAAGAGCCGGTTTATCAGAACGATGCCGCGCTGCTCGCCGACTTGCGCCGCCATACTTCGATCCCGCTCGCCGCCGGCCAAAACGAGGGACACCGTTTTCGCCATCGCGAGCTCATCGTTAATCGTGCCGTCGATATCGCTCAACCCAATGTCTGTTCCGTCGGTGGTTACACCGAAGCCGTAAAAGTCGCGGCGCTGGCGCAAGCGTTTAATCTGCCGATCGCCAACGGCGGCGGCTGGCCGCATCACAACATGCATCTGCAGGCGGCAATGGCCAACGGTTGGCGCGTCGAGTTTCACTTTGAAATGTGGGGCGTCGGCGACAAAATCTATAAAGAACCGGCGGCGCCGGACCACGGCTGGGTGACCTTGCCGGAAACGCCCGGCTTGGGCTTGGAGCCACGCTTCGACGCGCTGAAAGAGTATGAAGAAAAATAACGCAGCGGCAACAAAACTCTTCGGAGGAAATTCAATGAGGCGCGAATTATTTTATTTGGCAACCCTGGTCGCGGCAATTTTCTTGATCTCTTCTACTCCGTCGTTCGCCGCCGACAAGATAACGATTAGCTCGACCAATCCGACGGCGTTCGACATTGACTATGTCGCCGCCAAGGACAAAGGCTTTTTCGCCAAGGAGAACCTCGATGTCGAACCGACCTACATGACGCCGGACCTGGT
>VBKX01000055.1:8934-10877 GCA_005879435.1 Deltaproteobacteria bacterium | reverse complement strand
AGTGTTTCGATCATCACGGATGCCATTGGCCTAACCGTGCTTCTGGTCGCGCCCATGCCGATCCTTACCAAGCTCGCGATCGCCGGAAGTTTTTGGGTGCTCACCAATTTGGTCACCGTGGTGATTCTCGACCCGATTCTTTGCTGCTATTTCCCAACGCCGCGCCAAGTGCCGAAGGGTGGCGAAGGCCATTGGCTCGAAGCGCCGTTACGAGGGATCGGACGATTTTGCGTTGATCCGGCGGGCCGGCTCGTCGTGATCGCCGGCTTCGCAGTCGTAATCGTTTGGAGCCTGTATTGGTATCAATTTCTTTCGGTGGGTGACTCGCGCGCTGGATCGCCATTGTTGTGGCCCGATTCCGATTACAACCAGAGCGTGCGTCACATCAACGAAAAATTTCAGGGAACCGACCATCTGTATGTGATCGTCGAAGGACAAGCAGAAAGCGCGATGAAGGCGCCCAAGGTTCTCGAGAAGATCGAGTCCTTCCAGCACTACATGTTGCGTTCGCCGCATGTCGGCTCCAGCGACTCGCTCGTCGACCTGACCCGCCAGATCAGCACGGTCTTACACTACAATGATCCACGCTGGGGTTTATTGCCGCGCTCGAGCGATGAAGTCGGCGGCATTCTGATGGTCGCCGAGCACGGCAGCGAGCCAGGCGATTTCGATCGCTGGGTGAATTACAATTTTCAGCATGGCCGCGTGACTTTTTTTCTCTACGATCACAAAGGCGATACCTTGCGCGAAGTCATCGACCGCGCGTCGGAGTTCATCAAGCACAATCCTCTGGACGGCGCAAAGTTCGAGCTTGCCAGCGGTTACGCCGGCGTGTTGGCTGCGGCCAATGAAGTGATCGCCCGCTCGGATAAAATCACGCTCGGCTTGATGCTCTTTGCGCAACTCGTTTTTTGCGCCCTCGGCTTTCGCTCGTTGACCGCAGGTCTGTCGTTCGTCGGCGTGGTGCTGATGTCGAATACTTTCGGCATGGCGCTGATGTCCTATTGGAATGTCGGCCTGAATGTTAATACGTTGCCGGTGATCAGCCTGGGGATCGGCTTCGGCGAAGACTACGGTATCTATATTGTCTCGCGAGCGATTGAAGAGTATCAGCGCGAGGATCGAAAAGACCTCAATCGAGCCTTGATCGACGGCGTGGCCACGGCCGGCAAGGCGGTCCTTTACACCGCGTTCTTAATTTCGACCAGCATCGCATTTTGGTCTTTCTCTCCGTTGCGCTTTCAGGCTGAGATGGGCACGCAGTTGCTGATCATCCTGACGATGAATATGCTCGGCGGTTTGCTGCTCCTGCCCGCGCTGATCGCGTTGCTCAAGCCAAAATTTGTCATCGCTCAAGCGAAGCCGTAAGAAAGCATGCCATGACCTACAAGCAAAGCTAAGATGGCTCGACTCTGAAATCGTAAACCAGCTCCAAGAACTGCACGATGATCCTCGCGGTTACACCCCACACGTCCCAGCCATTGACGTAAAAGTGATAGTTCGGATGGCCGCCCGGCGAGCGATAGTCATCCATAATGAAATTTGGCGGCTGCATCAGCGCAGCGATCGGCACCGACGCCACGGCAGCCGTCTCGGTTGGATCTACGCGAAACTCGCAAACCGCGGGGATCACGCCGATTACCGGCGTATCCACGAGCCCGTAGCCGGCGGTGAATTCGTCTAAGCGGCCGAGAATCCGCACGCATTTGGGATCGAGACCAATCTCTTCCTGGCTTTCGCGCAACGCGGTCGCGATGACATCGGCATCGCTCCCATCGACTCGACCACCGGGAAAAGCGATCTGTCCTTTGTGCGTGCTCAGATGATCGGCCCGCTTGGTCAGCACTAGATAGTCGCCGTCCTGGCGCTCCTGGATGGGTATCAAAACAGCGGCGGGCTTGTGGCCGTTGCCGGCAATTGCTCGCGGCGAGCGATCTCGGAGA